>NZ_JADBTZ010000396.1:0-13639 GCF_020245885.1 Microcystis sp. M165S2
TAATTCTTGGGCTGCCCATTTCTCCATTTTTTTGCTTACCTCCACCTTAATTCCTTCTTTCAAAACTATACCTATCAATCGTTTCCCCTTTTTTTAAGTTTCTTCTCTTTTTGTTAAGAAAGATCTGACTAATGGATAGCTCTTTAGAGCGGGGAGTGTCAATTAATAGTGACGTGGAGTATAAACCCATTGCTTGGTTTTACCCTGCTCAATAAGGCGAGTTTTACTCGATCCAATCAAAATTATGGTTCGCATATCCGCATCTTTAATAGTCATATCCTCTAGGAATTTCACCGTCACTGTTTCCCCTTTTCGCCCTAAATTACGCGCTAGTACCACAGGAGTTTGCGGCGAGCGCCATTGTAATAAAATCTCTTTTGCCTTCTCCAATTGCCAAGTGCGCTCTTGAGACACAGGATTATAAAATGCGATCGCTAAATCGGCTCGGGCCGCTAACTCAATGCGCTGAGAAATCACCTGCCAAGATTTGAGAATATCTGATAGGGAAATCGCGCAAAAATCATGGCCTAAAAGTGCGCCAACCCTCGCGGCCGCCGCTTGCATCGCCGAAATCCCCGGACAGACCTGAATTGCGATCGCATCCCATGCTGGTTTTGCTTTTTTTTCTAATACCTCAAACACGGCCGCGGCCATGGCATAAATTCCGGGATCTCCGGAAGAAACTAAGACAACCGATCGCCCCTTAGCCGCTAAATCTAGGGCCATTTCTGCGCGATCGAGTTCCACCCGATTATCCGATTCATGGCGGACAATTTCTGGTTTTCGCAGGGATTCTACCAAATCCAAATAGGTTTTATAACCCACCCAATCCGTGGCTTTTTCCAATACTTCTCGAACTTCCGGCGACATCCAATTTAGCGCACCAGGGCCGGTTCCGACTATGGCTAATTTACCTTGACTTTCGTGGGCAAAATCCCCTGGGGACAAACCGGATTTTTCCTTAATTTGCTGGCTTTCCTCACAGAGATAAACTAAACAGTTAGTGCTAGGTTTTGCTAAGTTTAAGTTATTTTTATCGATAATCTCAATGCTCAGTTTTGCTGCTGATGAAATCGGTAAATTACTATTTTTTAACCAGTCCGCTTCACCAATTAATTTTACTTTTTCACCCGCCAATAAATCGGCAAGAAACTTCTTAGCATCATCGGGATTAACTAACTGATAACCCAGTGGTGGCGATAATAAAGTCGTTTTAAATCTAATATCACCAGTGGTGGTAATTGCTGGGGAAATTTGCCAAACCGAGGCAATTTGACGAGCGAGATCATTAACCCCTTGTAAACCACCCAACAAAGGCACTACGGCGCTGCCATCTTCTGCGATTGCTAATACAGGCGGTTCTTGCCATTTATTAGTTAATAAAGGTGCTAAAGTGCGAATTAAAATACCCGCCGCACAAATGCCAATAATTGGCGTTCCCGTCTGGAAAAATTCTCGCACGGTTTCGCCAAAATTAGTATAGGTAAAATCAGCCGAATGGGTACGATTTATTAACCCATAAATCACTGCTTCCGGTAGGGCCATCTGCACTTGACGAGCCACGGGAATGCTGGTTTCTCCTAAAATGAGAATAGCTGGAGGTTTCATTTGGCTTCCCCCCACTGCGTTGCGATTAACTTTTGGATAAATTCTTGATGCTCTGCCGAGTTAATTCCAGCCTTTAAGCTGTCTAACACCCGTGACATATTGCCGTTGAGCATGGCTGAAATATCTAACCACAAACCCGGAAATACTAGAGAGCAAATCACCCCTTCTTGGTTGGGTAACAAAGAAATATAATCGCCATCTTGTAAACTAAACCAATCAATTTTTTGATCAAATACCTGCCAAACAAGGTATTCTTGAATGCCACTGCGTCGATAAGCACGTTTTTTATCCCCTAAATCTATGGCGGCACTACTAGCGGCAATTTCTACCACTAATTCCGGCGATCCTTCTAGGTATCCCTCTGCACTTAGGGTTGATTTTCCCCCGCTTTCTTGACTAATTAATAACACCCCATCTGGCTGTAGTTCGTTGTCGATATCCAAGCGGACTGTTGGCTCAATACCCATTTGTATTTGGGGTGTAGCAGCTTGATAAACTCCCAACCAAGTGATTAAACGTCCGTGGGGTTCAGCATGAAATTTAAACCTTAATGGGGATGCCATATACACAACTCCTTCGATAAGTTCGGCTTTTTTTAATCCTGGCATAGCTTGATAACGGCGCTCGAATTCGGGACGAATTAAGCGATCCCCATTTTCTAACGGGGGTAAATGTTGAGTGGTTACAGTCTGAGAATTTAAGGATTTAGCCAGGGAAGAAGTCATGGTGGCAGTCTTCGGGAACAAAACAGCATTGATTTTATTATAGATTGTTTCATTGGACTTCTTGAGGGATTTAATTTTTAACTGAAATTTCCCCAGAAGTCCCGCGCTTTTAGCGATGGGATGAATGGCGACCAACAGATAGACAATTACCCAAAACTATAGCATTTATCTTAGTGATGAGGTACAAAGTTTTCGTTTTGGGAAGTCGGTAGTCGATACCAAATTAGGTTACACTTCATCTAGTTATGAGAAACGCTGTAATAACTGATATAGCGCACCTAAATGAAAGGTAAACGTCCTCTTCTGGAGCCTACCCGTTCACGAATCAATTAGGCACACGATAACTGATAACCGATAACTGATAACTGATAATGTTGGTTCCCCTTACCCGTGAATCGATCGAGCAAATTGTCCCGATTATCGCCACCGGCCCCCAGTACGCTCACTATTGGGGTAAATGGTCCGATTTTCTGCGCCGTTTATTCATTTCTATCATCGCTCTCACCGCAGCTTGGTTAATCGGTAATTTATTCGGCCCCGGTGGTTTAACGATTAAACTGATTTTCGACATTATCGCTGGTTTATATTGGCTCTGGGGTCCGGTTTATTGGGCCAGTGTTCGCAATAATACCTATCGTCGTCTTCCCTACGGAGGGTTTTGGCGCGGTCGCGTTTTCGATGCTTTTGTCACCGAGGAATTAATCGGGGAAGAAGAAAGGGTCAATAAACGCGGGGAATTAGAGATTATCGAAAATCGCCAACGCTGTATTAATCTAGAAATCGGTGATCAAACTGGCTTTTCGGCGATCGTTCGCGCTCCCCTCAAACGCATTCATAAATCGATCCGTCCCGGGATGGTGGCCGAAGCTTTGTTAATGTCTCGAGAACCCGATTTAGGGGATATCAATCAGCTTTCTGATGTCCATCTTCCCCAACTCGACCAGTGGATAGGGGAATATCCCGTGCTGCGACGCGATATTTTCCAGCAAGTTAGCGGCGAATTAGGAGGGGGAAAAGAACCCCGGCCAAAACCTTCTCGTTATTCTAATAATAATGTCATCCGAAGACGCAAAACCCGTTAATTGGTCGGCGATCGCTGAAAAGACGCCGGTTTCTCGGCCATCAATGAATAATAAGTAGCTGGTTAGAGTTAAATTGAAGATAGATTTTGGGTTCGATCCCCCCTTAATCCCCCCTTATTAAGGGGGGTGTCTGAAAGTTTTTAACATCTACCTACTTAATCAATTAAATGGTCTATTTACAGATTTTATGCCATTTAATCCTTATTTTTGCCGTTTTTGAACCATCAAAAATTAATTATGCAGGAGGTTTAATATAATGTTAATTGAGCTTAGAAGGAGATAAATCGATGACGGCATCCTATGAGCAAGACTTTGGACTTTGGGCCGAACAAATGGCCGATTTATTAGCCTCTGGTCGGTTTTCCGAGTTAGATATTGAGAATTTAGTCGAAGAGATAAGGGATTTGTCGAAACGGGAGCGCGATCACTTACTTGCTAGTCTAAGATTAATTTTGCATCATTTATTAAAGTGGGACTATCAACCTCAACGGCGATCGCACAGTTGGTTGGGGACTATTCAACGAGAAAGAGCTAATATTAGGCTTTATTTGGACGATAGCCCCAGTTTAAGGCGATATTTAACCGATGAAAGCCTATTTAAACTCTATGCTGTTGCTTGTTCCGATGCCTTTAGAGAGACGGGATTAGAGTTTCCCCCCGTTTGTCCCTACGGTATTGAGGATATTTTAAATCGTTCTCTTCAATTGTCGGAATGATAGACGAAAAACGATTAAAGTTGGTAAGCTTAGATAGTATCCACAGGATCTTAAGTTTATCGCCATGATTGACTGGTTAATTGTCTGGGGGGTTACTCAAGCCGCAGGTTCGCTGGTTCGTTCAGTAATGCAAGAGTTGGCCATAGAGGGTGCAAAAGATTACGGAAAGGAATTTTTTAAAAATAGTCTAGGTAAAGTGTTACACTTACCCGAAAAAGATGTTCAAAAAGAAGCTTATGGAAAAGCAATGAAGGAGTTTTTAGAACTCTTTCAGCAACAGTTAGAAATGGCGAATCTGGAGGATGATCAAATTAAAAACTTTGAAAAACCTCTCAAGACTTTTATTAAAGATGACCAAGTTAAACCTATTTTAGGGGATGCTTTTGATATTGATTGTCAAGTTCTTGATACTTTTACGTTAGCTCAATCTTGGCAAAGACTTAATTTACCCCCGTTACCCGCTGAATTTAACTGGGAAAAACTCGGTAAATTTTATTTGAGAAAAACTCAGGAAATTATTGAAAATTCTGAAAAGCTAAGAGCCGTTTTTTTAGTTAAGTTACAGGATAAAGATAGCCGAAATATTCAAGAAATAGCAGGAGTTAAAACAGATTACAATTTAGATAACTATGGGGAAGGCTTAAAAAAGGAATATGGTCATCTTAAATTAGAATGTTTAGACACAACGACTTATGAACAAATCAAACTCTGGCGAATGTTTGTACCGCAAAATGTGAGACGATGCAAACAGTTTATTCCTCAACTTTATGAATTACCTAAAGAAGTGCTGCAGGAACTTGTAGATAGGGGAGAAATTACTCAAGCGGAGTTAGAAGCAATAGAAGCAGAACTAGAACGAAAACGACGAGAATATGTCAATGAAAAATTAGATCCTGTTTTGAATATCGTCAATTCTTCTGAATACCGAAGAACCGTAATTTTAGGTGATCCAGGGGCGGGAAAATCGAGTTTATTGCAGTATTTAGCTTTAAATTGGGCTGAAAAAGAACTCAGTCAGCGTGTTTTGTTTCCCCTTCCTCTTTTGATAGAATTGCGTATTTATGCCAGAGATAAGGATGAAAAAAAATGTCAGAATATTCTAGAATTTTTCCATCAAGGTAATCTGATTTGTCATCTCAATCAACTTGCTTTAGACGATAAACTTGAAAAAGGTCAGGCTCTTGTGCTTTTTGATGGCTTAGATGAAGTTTTTAATCCTCAATTAAGAGAGGAAATTGTCACCGATATCAAACGTTTTAGTATTGAATATCCTCAAGTGCAGATTATTGTCACTTCTCGCTGGTTAGGATATAAAGCAGAAGAATTAAATCATGCTGGTTTTGAACATTTTATGATCCAAGATTTAGATCAAAATCAGATTGAAGATTTTATCCAACGTTGGCATGATTTAGCTTTTGAAAATCGAGATGATAAACCCCAAAAACAAGAACGTTTACAAAAGGCAATTAAGGAGTCAAAAGCGATTCGAGAATTAGCAGGAAATCCTTTATTATTAACGATGATGGCTATTCTGAATCGAACTCAAGAATTACCAAGAGACCGCTCAAAACTTTATGAAAAAGCGTCAGAAGTGTTATTACATCAATGGGATTTTGAAACCAAGGAAGGATTAATTGATCCTGAACTGAAAAAATATCTTTATAATATTGATCTACGAGATAAAAGGGACATTCTGCGTTTAGTCGCAAGTGCCATACAAGCAAGGGAAAAAGGGTTAGCTGCTAATTTAATCTATAAGGAAGAATTAGAAAATATTTTGACTCAATATCTTCAAGGAACAGGAATTAACAAACGAGACGCTAATGATCTGACTGATTTAATTATCAAACAACTCCGCTATCGTAATTTTATTCTTTGTTCTTTAGGTGGCAATGCTTTCGCTTTTGTTCATCGAACTTTTTTAGAATACTTTTGTGCTTGCGAGTTTTATGAAAAATTTAAAAACCGAGGATTACCAGACGGAATTCCTCTTGAGGATTTGAAAACCAAAGTATTTGGAGAACATTATTCAGACCCTGTTTGGAAAGAAGTTTTATGTTTACTGATGGGGATGCTAAGTGCAGAATTTCCCAAAGAAGTTGCTGAAAAATTAATTAATTCTCTCATTGATATGGAGGAAAAAGATCAGGAATTTGCTCATCTTTTTTTGGCAGCAGATTGTTATGGAGAATTGCGAAATCAGTCTATTTATGTTGAACTAAGTCAGCGATTGTTAAATCAACTAGAAAAGCTTTGTGATAAAGATATGGATTATTATAAAAAATATGATCCCGAAAAATGCTGGCAACAACGAGGGAAAATCAGAGGCAAAAGTATTTCTTGTGTTGTAAAAAATTGGCAAGGTGATCCCAACGGATGGAATATGCTTCAAAAAATAGCTCAACCTGTAAACAGTTGGCCAGAACAAGCACTTATTATCGACGCATTGGTTCAAATTGCTCAACTATACCCAGTAGCATTATCTAAAATCCAAGAACTCGCTAATAAGGGTAAATCAAAAGCAATTGAAGCTTTAGTAACCCATTGGCGAGATAATCCGCAAACTTTACCCATTATTCAACAACAAGCTAATAAGGGTAAATCAGAAGCAATTGAAGCTTTAGTAACCCATTGGCGAGATAATCCGCAAACTTTACCCATTATTCAACAACAAGCTAATAAGGGTAAATGGGAAATTATTGGACTTGGGTCGGCATTAGGTGGAATAACAATTGACTCGGAAATAGGAGCAATTATCAAAACCATATTAGCTAGAAAGGATCTAGATTCTGACATTAAAGAAAAGTTTCGAGAACTTCTTGGGCGTAATAATTTCAGAGAGTTGAGAAATCCTGATCAAGATAGTCAGCACGAAAGAGGTGGCGGCGGTCATTTTTCTACTTTAAGAACTAAAATAGGCGGTCATTTTTCTACTTTAAGAACTAAAATAACTGATGCTGAAATTTTAGTAAAATCTTTACAGGATTTAGGAATAATAGTTAAACGTGAAGCAGATGTTCGTGGTTCTAGCAGTCAAAGAGTTAGAGTAGATATTGTTGCTGTGCTAGAGGGAGATTATGATCTAGGTTGGATTCGTAATACTGACGGAAGTTTTGACTTAATTGCTGATTTATGGGGAGTTGCTCAAAAACATAGTCAAACTGAATTGATTAATAGTATCAATCAAAAATATGCTGTTAATAAAACCCTTAAAGAAATTAAAGAGAGAGGTTTAAATTAGCGCAATCTCTAATCTGCTAATCTTGTAGGGTGCGTGTTTGCGGCTACTAATTCTGAGCAAAAACCAAAATTAACAATCCGCACCCCACGAAGCAAATTTATTATTAAATTGGTGCATTATGCTTTCGCACTTCACACCCTAAGAGTGGTAAGAAGTTGAAGGGTGATCGTTCTTGTCGGTGGGGTGGAGTGCGATCTCTGTCATCGAATAAGATATAATTGGGAAGGTAAAAATAGTTAAAGCATTATGAGTTACCAAAACATTATTACCATTGAACCTGGAAAACGAAGCGGAAAACCCTGCATTCGAGGAATGCGTATAACTGTGTACGATATTCTAGAATATTTAGCAGCAGGAATGACAGAAGCAGAAATTCTTGAGGATTTTTCAGAATTAACTTCCGAGGATATCAAAGCTTGTTTGGCTTTTGCTGCTGATCGAGAGAAAAAATTATTTATCACCTCTTTATGAAACTGTTATTAGATGAAAATTTGTCAGATCGGATTATTGATAAAATAATTGATTTATATTCTAATTCTCAGCACGTCAAGACTTTAGGACTGATCAATACTGATGATGCACTTATCTGGGAATTTGCCAAATTCAACGATTTTGTAATTGTCTCTAAAGATGCCGATTTTCATCAGCGCAGTCTATTATATGGTCATCCACCCAAATTTATCTATCTTCGTATTGGCAATAGTTCCACTGCAAAGATTATCGAAATTTTAAGAGGTTATTTTTTAATTATTGTTGAATTTTTTGATAGTGAAACAGAAAGTCTGTTGATATTAGGTTGAGTGCGATCGCTGATCTGGTAGGGTGTGTGTTTGCGGCTACCAATTCTGTTAAAAAACCAAAATCAATAATCCGCTCCCCACGCAGCAAATTTATTATTAAATTGGTGTGTTACGCTATCGCTAACACACCCTACTGGATTGTTTCAGTTAATTTGGTGTATTAGAAAAATGCTATAAATTCTATAATTTAAGACTTTAAGCCGAAATCTATTGCCCTATTTTAGCTGAAACAGTCCACTGCGTTTAATTTTCCAACCTATGCTTTTTAATGCTTTTAAAACTTGTTTGGCTTTCGTTGCTGACCATTGACTCATAGAGCAACAAATGATAAATTTAGGTGATTTTCTGGAAGTTCTCCCTGTTCAAGTTGATCAGCTAAGACACGCAAGGCAAGTGCTTGAACTTTAGCCATAGCTTCCTGTTGACTATTGCCATAGACTAAAACTCCCGGAAGTTCGACGATTTCAGCAATATATCGTCCATCTTCTTCTTGTTCTATGTCAATCTTATAATTCATTTGAGAATTACCTATGGGATGACCTGCTGTCTTGATTATATTAGATTTTATAGCCGCTCTTGTCGGTTGGATTGACCCAAGGAAACCCAACACACAATTAGATAGGGTTTGCCGAAAAAGCTTTTCGTGGGGTTAGGAGTCGGTCCGGATGAAAAAATTTTCACCCCCACAGATGAAAGAGGTTTCTTTCCCCACTTCCCCACTTCCCCACTTCCCCACTTCCCCACTTCCCCACTTCCCCAATCCCCCAATCCCCCACTTCCCCAATCCCCCACTTCCCCACTTCCCCACTTCCCTATCCCTTTTAAACAGGATTTAGTATTAGCCTGTATTAACATTTCTGATTGCGTTGTTAAGTTTGGCTAATAACAGCTTATTTTTAGTTCCTTGTCAAGCCCCTATTATAATTTTTTATCTCTGACCCTTAGCCCGATTTAACATTTATCTTAAAAATCTGGTTTTTTGTAGCGAACAAAACAGTTTTATTAACCATTATCTGCATCGATAGAGGCAAATCGAGGAGGACTGATAATCCTTGAAAGCCTTGTCAATACTAGCATTATTCCCTCTCAAAATTTCACTAATTCCCTAAGTTTTCCTAACCTTGATCCCCTCTAGGACACAAAAAATTAAAAACCTATCATCTTAACTTGGTTTTTAGCGCACGTCAACCCTTTATTTAAATTTTTGATTCTCTTGCCCGATAACGATATAAATTCTCGTAATGACCAACCGATTTTCCGTGATACGGTTGAACAGAAAGCAACCAAGTTAGCTCTGCAAGCACAAAGGAATGTTAGCAAGTTCCTTCAGCTTTGCACTGGGAACTTGCTAACGCACAATAAGAAAGTCTATGAATAAACAACTGATCAACAAACTACAAGCTGTAACTGCCCTTACCGTAGTGGGGACTACAGCTTCGATAATTTGTTCCCAGACAGCAGGACACAGCAACAGCCTGACGGATATTAGCGTAGAGCGTCAAACTGTTATCGAGTCCACTTCTCAAACCATTCTGTCCGCTTTTTCTAATAGTCGAACAAATGATTCAAGTATTAAGATATCACGTTCGGTTCAAGATAATGCTAACGAAATTCTAAAAACTTTGGAGTCCCTAGTGGACAAAGAAAATACCGTCCCTGCAAGCGTTACACCCCGGACCCAAGAGGCCATTCCTTCGACGATACAACCCCAATCACAACCCAATCAAGTCAAGCCGGCCCCGGCTAATGCCCCAGCTACCAATCCTGCCTCAGTGACACCAGCAGAGAAGCCGAAAACAAGCCAAGCGGTAAAAACCAGCAGTCGCCCCCGTAAAAAGGGAATGGCCTCTTGGTATGGTCCTGGTTTTCACGGTCGTCGCACCGCTAGTGGTGAGACTTTTAACTCTAGTAGTTTAACCGCCGCCCATCGCTATCTACCTTTCGGCACCAAGGTTAGGGTAACTAATCTGCGTAACGGGCGCTCGGTGGTGGTGCGAATTAACGATCGCGGTCCGTTTAGCGGTGGTCGCCTCATCGATCTCTCCAGAGGTGCGGCAGCGATTATCGGTGTCTTCCAATCGGGAGTTGCCCCAGTTGTCTTGGAAGTTTTAGGCAGATAATCAGTTATCAGTTATCAGTAAACAGTTATCAGTAATCAGTAAGCAGTGAAAAGACAGCACAGTTAATCTGCGTCTTGGAAATTTTAGTACAAATGATCGGAATTCTTCCTTATCCCTGACTTGAAAGAGGGTGTAGGGTGTGGGGTGTGGGGTGTAGGGAAGGAAACCTATTTCATCTCTGGTGGTGAAAATTTTTTCATCGGGACTGACTAAAAACTCACATCTGATCACTGGTAACTGGTAACTGGTAACTGGTAACTGGTAACTGGTAACTGGTAACTGATAACTGGTAACTGGTAACTGGTAACTGATAACTGGTAACTGGTAACTGCTATAGTGATCCTATTGGGATTTGACTGGGTTTATGTTAGAAATTAGCGATTTATCGGTTAATTATGGCGGAATAAAGGCATTACAGCAGGTTAGCTTAAGGGTAGAAACGGGGGAAATTGTCACCCTGATTGGAGCGAACGGAGCAGGAAAAACGACGACTCTAAAGACGATATCTAGGATTTTAACGGCAAAGACGGGGCGAATAATTTATCAGGGTCAAGATATTACCCATTTACCGCCCCATGAAATCGTTAAGCGGGGAATTGCCCATAGTCCGGAAGGGAGAAGAATCTTAGCGCGTCAAACAGTCTTGACAAATTTGCAGTTAGGTGCTTATACGAGAAGCGATCGCCTAGGAGTAAAAAGCGATATCGAAGAGCAGTTGCAACTATTTCCCCGACTATCGGAGCGCCGAGAGCAGTTAGCGGGAACCCTAAGCGGTGGGGAACAGCAGATGCTGGCGATCGCCAGAGCTTTAATGAGTCGTCCCAAGTTATTGTTACTAGACGAACCCAGTTTAGGACTAGCGCCGCAGATAGTGCGAGAAATCTTCAGTATTATCCGTCAATTAAACGAATCGGGAGTAACTATCCTGTTAGTGGAACAAAACGCCAATTTAGCCCTAGAAACTGCCAATCGCGGCTATGTTTTGGAAGCGGGACGCTTGACTATCGCAGGAGAAGCCGGGGATTTACTCAAGGATGAGCGCGTCAAACAAGCTTATTTAGGTTAATCGATGATGATGCGCCAACTATATATAAAAGTCTATGGTAAAGGTAGGACAAAAAATATTCACAAAATTTTACAAAGTCGCATAAAATGAACACATAACGAAATAGGTATTTTTTCTTACTGCCATGCTAACGGCTAACTTCCCCTGGCTCACTGCCATCATTTTGCTCCCCTTGCTTTCCTCCTTCCTTATCCCTGTAATCCCCGACAAAGAAGGAAAAACTATTCGTTGGTTCGCTCTTGGAGTCGGACTAGCAGACTTTGTTTTAATGTGCTACGTTTTTTTACAAAAATATGATTTAAGCAACCCCAACCTACAATTAGTGGAAAAAATCGATTGGGTTCCCCAAATAGGTTTAAGTTGGGCGGTGTCGGTGGATGGTATCTCGGCACCGTTAGTTTTATTAGCAGGATTAGTGACAACCCTTTCTATCTTGGCTGCGTGGCAAGTGGACCGCAAACCCCGTTTATTCTACTTCCTGATGCTGTTGCTCTACGCCGCTCAGATTGGTGTTTTCGTCGCCCAAGACTTATTATTATTCTTTTTAATGTGGGAAATCGAGTTAATTCCCGTTTATCTACTCGTTTCCATCTGGGGTGGTCAAAAACGTCGTTATGCCGCCACTAAATTCTTACTCTACACCGCCGCCGCTTCTATCTTCATCCTCGTTGCCGGTCTAGCCATGGCCCTTTACGGTGGTGGTGCGATGACCTTTGATATGGCGGAATTAGGATTTAAAGATTATCCCCTCGCTTTAGAATTAGTCCTTTACGCCGGTTTATTAATCGCTTTCGGGGTCAAACTCGCTATCTTCCCCCTCCATACTTGGCTCCCCGATGCTCACGGTGAAGCTTCTGCACCTGTATCGATGATTCTCGCTGGTGTTCTCCTCAAAATGGGTGGTTACGGTTTAATCCGTCTTAATATGGGGCTTCTACCCGATGCACACATCTACTTTGCCCCCATTCTAGCGATTCTCGGTGTCGTCAATATTATCTACGGTGCTTTCGCTTCCTTCGGTCAACAAAACATGAAACGCCGTCTCGCTTATTCCTCGGTTTCACACATGGGATTCGTCCTTTTAGGGATTGCTTCCTTTACCGATGTGGGTATTAGCGGTGCTATGTTACAAATGCTCTCCCACGGTTTAATTGCCGCCGTCTTATTCTTCCTTGCTGGTGTCACCTACGACCGCACCCATACTTTAGCTTTAAACGAGATGGGTGGGATTGCCCAAGCGATGCCGAAAGTCTTCGCTCTCTTTACTGCCGGCGCCATGGCTTCCCTAGCGTTACCTGGAATGAGCGGTTTTGCCAGCGAAATTACCGTATTCATCGGTGTCACTAGCAGTGACGTTTATAGCCAAACCTTCCGGGTTGTGACTGTCTTCCTCGCTTCCGTTGGTTTAATCCTCACCCCGATTTATCTACTCTCCATGCTTCGTCAAGTTTTCTACGGAGATGGTTCTTCCTGCGATATTACTAACATTCTCCCCAACAAAAGTAACGAACAGGCAGTTTGTTTCGGTACTAGCTGTGTCCTCCCTCATGAATCAGAATATATTGACGCTAAACCCAGAGAAATCTTTATCGCTGTCTCTTTCCTCGCTTTGATTGTCGCTATCGGTTTCTATCCCCAACTGGCTACCCGTATCTACGATGTGAAAACGGTGGCAGTTAACTCGGAAGTGCGTCAAGCTTACACAGAAATCGCCGCCACTCGTCAAAATATCTACGCTGAAACTCAACCGGACGTAAGCGCCAAGGTTGCCAGTGTCTTCCAATAAATTGGTAAGTCTAAAGTTAATAAGTTATCGGGAGTAGAAATTCTGCTCCTGATTTTTTTGGCGAGGAGATAATTAATTAGGGTTTGCTGAAAAAGTTTTTCGTGGGGTCAGGGTGTGGGGTGTCGGGTGTCGGGTTTTACCCATTTTGAGGGGGTCAATTACCTAATTTTCCGGGAAAAAGTCCAGGAATTTTCCCCCCGCGCACTCCAATGGCTGGCACTTTTTGATGGGAAAAAAGTCTAAAAGTCTTATCGAACAAGGTTTTTATATTTATTCAGCAAACCCTACATAGGGTTTGCTGAATAAAGCTAAAAACCTTACAGGAAAAGGCTTTTAGCTAGATTGAGAGTCGCTTAGGTGCCCCTGAATCTGCTAAAATTACTCAAAACCCTTGCATCTTCTCTCCTTAGTACCAATGTATCGCAAGATTGAGCAACTGCCAACCTCACCAGAAAACTTCGAGTTTCCCTCGGAGGGGAAATTATCCCCAGACAA
>NZ_JADBTZ010000397.1:0-7239 GCF_020245885.1 Microcystis sp. M165S2
ACAATTAGCCTATAAATGCCGTTGGTATGGGAGAAATTACATCGAAATAGATAGATGGTTTCCTAGCTCTAAAAGGTGTAGTAATTGCGGGTATATTGCTGAGAAAATGCCGTTAAATATTCGAGAGTGGGACTGTCCAGACTGGCTCTTCTGGTTTCTGTGTGAAAACGAGGTCTATACTGATAGAATATCCTCAAAATAGCCCTAAAAAAAAGTCTTGCTCGATAAGCATTTCACGATTCCATAAGCAAAAATTATCACACAAAGTCGAGAAGAGCCCCAGACTGTGGGACACACCATGACCGAGATATTAACGCCAGTAAAAATATTTTGGCCGCAGGACTTGCGGTGTCAGTCTGTAGAGCGACCATAAGACCAGAACAGATTTACTCTGTTAAGGCAGGTGCGAAACCCCGCACGGGAAAGAAGCAGAAACCTAAATCGTGAGGTTTGGGAATCACCGTCCGTTTACGGCGGTGAGGATGTCAAGAGGATTTTTTTGAATCGGCCGAACAAGCTAGAAGGGATGTCCATATCTGGGAGGAATCCCGTTTACAAATGAAAAAAATTCTCAAACAATACACTCAAGCTAGTGGACCTTGTAAACAATCTACTTTTCTGCAAGAACTTATCTATCCCCAGAATAAGTTTTTAAGACGTTTTTTCCTGAAACTTCAGCACGAACAAGATTCTTTGTTTGTAGAATTTGTCACCTTACAGACCCCTAAAGGAGTGTATATTACCCACATTCACTTTCATCCAGACCTGCGAGAAATCATCGGGGATGATAAGTAGGACAACATCAATCGACTACACTAGATCAAGGTGGTAGCGTTGCGACTTATCAGCAGGCTTATCTTCAAACAATTAACAGCGATCACTTAATCCTATTCAAGAGGTGGATTATCAACGGCCTGATGAAAAAAGAATCAGAGCTTTTAAAACTATTTTAGAACAGGAAAAAGAGGTTTAGCGGCCGATGCGGCCTGTGGACAATTGCGATCGAGCGTCATGGTAAAATAAACAACCGTCAATCGGCCATTAACTAGATTGCTAGTCTCGCTGCTAGGCTAAACTAGAGAACTATAACATCAAGTAGGAGCCATTTAGATGCAAAGTCTCTCTAGTGCCAAAGAAAATCGCCTTTTTGTCTATGAAGTCGTCGGTTTGAGTCAAAATGACAAGACTGATAACCTAGATTATTCTATCCGTAAGAGTGGCAGTGTCTTTTTAACCGTTCCCTATAGCCGCATGAATCAAGAAATGCGTCGGATTACCCGTTTAGGCGCTCGCATCGTCAGCATTAAACCCTTAAACGCAGCTGCAGCCCAGTAGTTGAAAAAATAATTATCGGTAATATCTCTCCCCCGCTCTTGTCCTCATCAGGCGAACTAGGGGGATTTGTAGCATAAATAGGGAAAAGTAGCATAAATCTTAATAAAAAGTAAAAATGCTACAAGTGTAACAGTTTTTAACCAGAGAGTTGACCTATCCTTAAGGAAAAGATAAAAGCGATGTCTGTGGTTTTTTTAAGATAACTCTCAATTAGGCCTAGGTGTAGTGTACCGATGGTAGGCTAAACTATGGAACGATTATCGTGACTTGAGTTGGGAGTTATATTTAATGTACAGTCCGAGTACACTAGCGGGAAGCCGTTTATTTGTTTACGAAGTGGCGGGTCTCAATCAAAACGACAATACTGACAGCTTGGATTATTCAATCCGTCAGAGTGGAAGCGTGTTTTTCACGGTTCCCTACAGTCGCATGAATCAAGAAATGCGTCGGATTACCCGTTTAGGTGGTCGTATCGTCAGCATCAAACCCTTAAATGGGATTGCCCCCGTAGCAACTGTTTCTAGTGCCTCCACACCACAGTCAATCGCTCAATCATCGCCCGTCCCTGAACAGACCAAGAAAAAGGCCATGACTCAAGCGAAAGAAAAAACAGATATCCCAGTCAACATCTACCGTCCGAACCAACCCTTTATCGGCAAATGTATCGAGAATTATGCTCTCGTTGATGAGGGAGGTATCGGTATCGTACAACACGTCACCTTTGACCTTTCTGGGGGCGATTTACGCTATTTAGAAGGGCAAAGTATCGGTATTATCCCCCCGGGTAGCGATGCTAATGGCAAACCTCATAAATTGAGACTCTATTCGATCGCCTCCACCCGTCATGGTGATAAATTAGACGATAAAACCGTATCCCTCTGCGTGCGTCAGTTAGAATACCAACACCCAGAAACCAAGGAAACCGTTTATGGAGTTTGTTCCACCCATCTTTGTCATATAGAGGTGGGTGCTGATGTGGCTATTACCGGTCCCGTGGGTAAGGAAATGCTGCTACCAGATGACGAAGATGCCACTATCATTATGATGGCCACCGGGACCGGAATCGCTCCCTTCCGAGCTTTCCTCTGGCGGATGTTCAAGGAACAACACGAAGATTATAAATTCAAAGGTCTAGCTTGGTTGATTTTCGGAGTTCCCAAAACGGCCAATATTCTCTACCAAGAAGAATTAGAGAAAATAGCGGCGGAATTCCCCGATAACTTCCGTCTCACCTATGCCATCAGCCGGGAACAGCAAAATCCCCAGGGAGGTAGAATGTATATTCAACACCGGGTAGCCGAACACGCTGACGAAATTTGGAATCTACTCCAAAGTCCCAAAACCCACGCTTATATGTGCGGACTGAAAGGGATGGAAGATGGTATCGACGATGCTATCACCGGTGCCGCCGCCAAAAATGGCGCTGATTGGTCTGTCTATCAGAAACAACTGAAAAAAGAACATCGCTGGCACGTAGAAACCTACTAAACCAAAAAGGTTCTCGGAAAATTTTTTCGGGTGGGCATTGCCCACCCTTTTTGTCTTGGCTTCGGTTAAGATCAGTTTTTTAAAAGGCCTTTAAAAAGATGAAATTCTCTCGACGCTTTTTTCCTGTTTTCCTTGCCCTCTGCTTACTGTTTATTTTGCTGCCCCGGGCCTGGAGTTTTACTAATAGCCAAAAACAAATTCTTGCAGATTTAAAAACAGCCGAGATTATTTATCTGGCAGAAAGGCACGATAGTCAAGGCGATCATCAGGCCCAATTAGCTATTATCAAGTATTTACAGGCCAATAATCCCCAAATAGCGATCGCTTTTGAGATGTTTCAACGTCCTTACCAAATCTATTTGGATCAGTATTTAGCGGGCCAAATTAGCGAAAATCAGTTGAGAGAAAAAAGTGAATACGACCAACGTTGGGGATTTGATTGGGAATTTTACGCCCCGATCCTGCGCTTGGCCAAGGCGAAACAACTACCAGCGATCGCCCTAAATACACCCACGGAAATCACTAGAAAAGTGGCACAGGAGGGCTTAGAAAGCCTCTCCACCTCAGAAATGACCTACATCCCCCCTAAAAGCGAAATAAACCAGGATAACGAGGAGTATCGTCAACAGATCTTAGCCGTTTATCAGCAACACACAGGGGGCAAAAGTCAGGGATTCGATCGCTTTTTTTTGGCACAGGTCCTCTGGGATGAAACCATGGCCGATGCGATCGCTAAATTCTGGCAAGCTCATCCCAACTATCAGATCATCGTCCTAGCAGGAAAAGGTCATATTGCCTACGGTTACGGTATTCCCAGTCGAGTCCAAAGAAGATTAGGCGATCGCGTCATCCAGCGCTCGGTTTTCTTGGGAGACGCTCCTCAATCATCACCAGAAGAAACCAAAAAACCCGCCGATTATTTTTGGCAAGAGCAAAATTAGGCCAATCAGGAGCTAGGAAACAAGGGATGATAAGCTAAGAAGCCAGTCTTTTAATTTAGTGGATAATAGGTCTGAAAAACTGAGGCTATTTATGCTTAATTTAACCTGTCAAGATACCAAAACGCTCGATCGCATTTTAGCTGTGACTCGTGCCGTGGGTTGGGGTGGTGCTAAAATTCTCCAATCCTACCACCGGGGTGAACAGGATTTAGCCATCAACGAGGAAAAAAAAGGCGGACCAGTGACGGCGGCGGATTTAGCGGCAAATAACTATATTTTAGGGGAATTACAAACAAATTTCTCTGATATCGACTTTGGTTATCTGAGCGAGGAAACCCATCAGGGCAATGAAGCTATCCCGAAAGATTGGGTATGGATTATCGATCCTTTGGACGGAACCCGGGATTTTATCGACAAAACGGGAGAATATGCCCTACATATCGCCTTATGTTATCAAGGAAGACCGATAATCGCCGTGGTTGCCCTACCAGATCAAGAAAAACTCTATTTTGCCCAAAAAGGAAAAGGTACTTTTCTAGAAACTAGCGACGGCAATATTACACAGGTAAAAGTTGCCAATAAAGATAAAATTACCGACCTCTATCTGGTGGTTAGTCGTACCCATCGCGACCAACGTTTTGATAATTTATTAAGTCAAATACCTTTCTTTGGTAAAAATTATGTGGGTAGTGTGGGCTGTAAAATTGCCACGATCCTCGAACAAAAATCCGATGTTTATATCTCCCTATCGGGGAAATCGGCGGCTAAAGACTGGGATTTTGCCGCACCGGAGTTGATTTTAACGGAAGCAGGCGGCAAATTTTCCTATTTTGATGGTCAACCCGTGCGCTATAATCGCAGCGATGTGCGGCAATGGGGGGGGATCATGGCTAGTAATGGTCCTTGTCATCAACAACTTTGTCAGTTGTCCACGGCAATCCTCGCCCAAATTGATGCCACTGTCTAATTTCTGCCCCCCTAACCCAGAATCGGAGATCGGTAGAATGGAAAAAAACCAGATCGAGCAATGTTACGGTTAAAAACTTGGCAAGGGTTGATTTTAGCAGTTCCGATCGCCGCCGTGGTGATTTTTCTGATCGTGGCCGCCGGCTTTCAGATCAATCAATGGGGTTTAAATTGGATTTGGGCAGTTTTTACCCTGATTTTTGTTGCTTGGCGCTTCCTGTTGGTCAGATGGACGCGCCCAGTAGTCGGGGAAATTGAAGCCACCATTGGCGAAGTTAAGGCAGAATTAACCCCTCCTGACGGTGATTCTGGGGGAAATGTCGAGGAAATTATCGAGAGAATTATCGCCGAGGCCCGCAATGATCGCCCGGTGTGGGAAGATTGGGCGACTTTTTGGCAACGCTGTCAGGATTTGGTCAATGCCATCGCTCAGATCTATTACCCCGATGTCAAGTACCCCTTATTAAATATTTACATTCCCCAGGCCTACGGTTTAATTCGGGGAACTGTGGATGATAGCGATCGCTGGATGCAGAATCTTTCCCCGGCCCTGAATCAAATCACCATCGGTCAAGCCTATCAAGCCTACGAAGTTTATCAAAAATTGCAACCCTCAGCCCGGAAACTTTGGCAGGTCTGGAATTGGGCGCAATGGCTAATCAATCCCGCCGCGGCTGTGGCTAAAGTGGCTAGTCAAAAGTACAGCGATCGAGCGGATCAGCAATTATTAGTCAATTTAGGGCAAGTTTTGCGGGAAAATGCCCTGAGAAACCTCTCTCGCCAAGCGGTGTTACTCTACAGTGGCAGTAATCTCGCCCCCACTCTCCCCACCAAGACGAAAATCGCCACTACTACTCTCAAAGAAATTCTCGCCCAAGCTGAACCGATCACGGAAATCGATCGCCAACCAGTTAATATTCTGCTGGTTGGACGCACCGGGGCCGGCAAAAGCAGTTTAATCAATACTCTCTTTCGGGCCGATTTGGCCCAAGTGGATCTATTGCCTAGTACCGACGCAATCCAATCCTACCATTGGCAAACCCCAGAAGGAGACGAGTTAATCCTCTGGGATACCCCGGGCTACGAACAGGCAAATCGGGCTGATTATCGGCAAAAAGTTCTCAATTATGCCGAAAACGCCGATTTATTGATTCTTGTCACCCCCGCCCTCGATCCCGCCCTGGCTATGGATGAGGCTTTTCTTAAAGATTTGCAACAAACTATTGACAATTTACCAGTTATAGTGTGTGTTTCTCAAGTCGATCGCCTGCGTCCGCTGCGAGAGTGGCAACCCCCCTATAATTGGCTGACGGGAGAAAGTCCCAAAGAAGTCAATATCCGCGAATGCTTGCAGTATCGGGCGGAATTATTCGAGGAACTCTGCGATCGCATTTTGCCGATGGTCAGTCAACAGCCGGATAGAGAAGCTTGGGGGGATGAGGAGTTATCAATCGCTTTGCTGGGGGCAATTTCACCCGCAAAACAGTTGCGTTTAGCCCGTTTTTTAGCGGATTTAGAAACTCGAACTCTGGCAGCGGCTAAAATAATCGATCGCTATACTTTACAGATGGCCACGGGGCAAGGTTTAACGGCCCTATTAAAAAGTCCTATTCTAGGTTTTATCTCTACTTTAGCCACGGGAAGACCGACTTTAGCCTATCTTTTAGCCGAACAAATTCCTGTGGAACAATTACCGGTAGCGATCGGTAAATTACAGATGGCCTATGAGCTTTTTTCTCTCTTGAATCCAGAGAATAAAAGTTTTGATTTATTGGCACTTTGGCCAACACTATTAGAGAATTCTAGCACTGCCGACAAGGAAGCTTGGGCTTGGGGTCATGCTCTGGTAGAATATTGGACAAAGGACTTATCGATCGAACAGTTCCGGTCAAGTTATCAGGGGTATTTAGAAGGGAATTAATAACAAACTAGAGACGATAAAATAATCACCTACCTCGTTATATAATAATACTAAATCCTGTTTAAAAGGTCTAGAACTTACCAAAAATTACTGCAGCTATTTTTTAATCTCAGCTTGTGTTGATTTTCTAAGCTTAGACATTTATCCTGCTTATCTTTGATTTTTTTGTCATCTAACTTATTAATGAGCAAAAGGATTAAAATCCTCTCTAAACTCTATACAAATACGACTTCTATCATCCAAAAAAGTAAAACAGGATTCTTTACCGATAAGTGAATGAACCGCTCTTCGATTGTCAATAGTAGCGTTAGCTGAAATTTCATTAACATTCATATTAACAATATTAACATAATCACTATTCCAAAGAATTTTAGCAAACATTATTCCTTGACTGACTTTCATTACTCCTGCACAGAAAGGGTCACTCCTCACTAATTTTCCTTGTTGGTAAGCTAAAACGCACTTAAACCACCTAAAATAGAAATAGTAACTTGAGAAAAATTCTACTTATGCCAGCTAAAGATTTCCTAGATTTAGAAGAAAAGAAAAACTTACAAAAAGCTCTTAAAGAAGAAGAAAGAGCAGAAG
>NZ_JADBTZ010000398.1:0-17335 GCF_020245885.1 Microcystis sp. M165S2
CTGTAAGCGATACCAGTTGGACACGATTGGGACAGATAGCTGTTAGCAAGATTCAGTTAATTCGTCGTTCTAACGGTTTAATTGTTTCTCACTAATTCATATAAAGCCGCCCTCCGCTATCGCTAAAGGGCGGGGTTTCAGCCCCAGTTTTTCGATGAGTAACTCCCCTGGTGATCCTTCTCCTCGTCCTAATCTTTTTCTGAGTATCGGTCGATTTGTCCGCCGGCCTTCTACTTTAATTGTTGGGGGAATTACTCTCCTAGGAATTACCTCCCTTGGCTATTTTACGACTCGTTATTTAGTTTATGAACGTCTAACCCCAATTTTAGACAATATCTTCAGTGAAATGCTGCACAGACCCGTCAGGGTAGGTAAGATAGAGGGCTTTTATTTTAATCGCATTCGTATCGGTAAATCGGAAATTCCAGCTACGGCCAATTCTGCTGATAGTTTATCTATTGATGCGATCGAATTGGGATTAAATCCGCTGCCCTTACTTTTAGGTCTGCCGCTGCCGGTTGATGTCAAGTTAATTAATCCCAGTATTTATCTCGATCAGGATAAAAATGGTCAATGGCTCGATAATTTAGAAAAAATAGCTAGTAACTTTGATCGGGAGGCACCCATTAAGTTAAATCTGGGGTTTCAGGTGGAGAAGGCAGCTCTTACTATCCAACCCTATGCCCTGAAAAAACCGATAGAAATTAAGGCCGATGGTCAAGGAAGATTTATTGATAATCAAAGGCAGCCTCTCACCTACGATTTTAGCGCAGAAATCCTCAAAAGTCAAGTAAAAATTCAAGGAGAAACGGCGTTAAAAACGGGTGAAAGCCTAACTAATCTTCAGATCGACCGTTTAAACTTAAGTAAACTATTAACTTTAATTCCTAATCGCAATCTTCAATTAAATCAAGGAGAAGTAAATGCTAATATTGCTCTCAATATTCCCAGTTGGGCAAAGCTAAATCAAATTCAAGGTAATGGCAATTTTCAGGTGACGGAAGTAGCGGGAAAATTCCACCCTTTCCCCTATCCAATTAAGCTAACAACTAAGTTAAATTTACAGGGAGACAAAGTATTAGTTGAACAGGCGAACGCAACTATTGGCAAGATTAAAACTGAGGTGAGAGGAGAAGTAAATTGGCAAACTGGTTATCATCTCAATGTCGCTCTAGAATCGGTGGAGTTACAACAACTTTTAAGAATTATTTATCTGCAATCACCTCTAGATTTACGGGGAGAAGCACGCTCTACTTTTCAAGTGACGGGAAAACTAGATCAACCTCTAATTAAAGGAACCGTTAGCAACAGCAAACCGATTATTTTTGAGCAAATTCCTATTCAATCAATAACCAGTAATTTTCAAACAAATCTCAATCGTCTTAATTTAGATAAAATTCAAATTAAACCCGTCGCAGGTGGAGAAATTAAAGGAGAAGGAAAATTGCAGTTAAATATTCTGCAATCCCTGCAAAAAAATCAACCTCTTGACGGGACAAAAATGCCGATTGATTTGAATTTACAAGCGCATTTTCCCACAAGAAAAATTTTATCTCAATTCGCAACAATTCCCGCTAAAATTAATATAAACGATCTGCAAGCTAATATTAAAGCTAGGGGTAGTTTAGGACTGCCACAATTATTAATTAATTGGCAAATACCCAGGGTTAATCAGTCAGGATTAATCAATGTTGCCGGGGAGGGTAAAGTATTTTTAGGGGGCAACAAAATAAATTTAACCGATACGGTCATTAAAACAAATGGCGGCAAACTACAGGTTAATGGTAATGGTGATTTTACTAGCAAATTAGTCCAGGCAAAAATCACGGGTAATAACTTTTTATTGACTCCTTTTGTGCCTCTTGTTTGTCAATATTTAGATAGCATTTGCCCCTACCTAGAAACCTTAGAACCCTTAAATTTAGAGACAGCTAATATTCAAGTTAGTGGGCAAATTGACCAACTTAATATTAATACTTTAAACGGAGTTGCTAACTTAGAAATTAGCAGTAAACAAGGCACAATTTTAGTCAATAGTCAAGTATTGCAAGGAAATCTTCAGGCTAACGCTTTCTTAGCGGGATTGCCGATTAATTCCCTATTGCCTAACTTACCAACCCAGGTTAAATTAGTGCGATCACAAATTAATTTACAAGGTTATTTAGGAGAATTAATAAATAATAAAAATAATATTTTCAGCAGTTGGCAAGCTCAAGGTAATATGCAGTTATTAGTAGATAATAATCCTTTAATTGCCACAGCCAAACTGAATCAAGGTTTCATGACAGGAACAGTTAATACCAGTGGGATTAGTCTTAATCCTCTAGTGGAAAATTTAACAGTTCCCGTCAGTTTAGGCAGGGCAAAAATCAGCTTTGCTGGCAGGATAAATTCTCTGATTAGCGGTACTTTAACGGATTTACAAACTTGGCGCGGAGAGGGAGATATACAGTTATTTGTCAATAATCGATCCCTAAAAACTACTGCCCAACTGGAAAAAGGTATTTTAAGCGGTATAGTTAATACAGCTGGCATTAACTTAAATCCGTTTTTACCCAATATAAATATTCCTGTTAGTCTAGGGAAAACCCAAGTCAATTTCACCAGTGCAATCAATAATTTACTAGCGGGAAAAATCCCTAATTTGTCCACCGTCAATGCTAGGGTAAATACTCGGTTGTTAGTGGATAATAATCCGATTAATACTGATATTCAGTTAAACAACGGTATTTTTAATATTCTCAGTAGCTTAGAGAATTTTCAGACTAATATTCCCCTACCGTTGAATATTTCCCAAACCAGTTTTCAAGCAGCAGGAAATGCCCAAACTATTTTCGACTCCCTGCAAGAAAAACGACTCAACTTAAGCAGTATCAAAGCAGTTTTTAACTCTCGTATTAATGTAGCCAAAGGAGAAATTAAAGCTAAGGCACAACTGAATAATAATTTCTGGCAAAGTGATATTATTGCCGCTAATCTCGATCCCGCTGCCGTACTAGGACAATTGCCAGGAATAAAATCAATCTCGATTCCTAACTTAGATTTTAGGGCGAATTTAGCAGGAAATATTAAAGAAATTTGGCAGGGAGTAACACCAATTCAGGTTAATAATCTCTCGGCACAGTGGGGAGAAAATAGCTTTGATGTGCGAGGAAATATTCTTTTAGCTAATCTTATCAGTCAACCCGATATCGCTGAGGTTAACTTAAATCTACAGGCAAAAACAGACCTTGCTACTGTACCCTTGGCTGAGATTATATCGCTTTTACCGATCGATCCTCGTTTGAAACCCAGAGAATCGACACTGACAGGGATCGGAGAATTTCAAGGACAAATCACAGGAAAAAATCTCTTAACTGCTTGGCAAAAAGTGGGAAATATACAAATCAAAGGAGATATAAATTTAGCTAACTTTAGCATTAATGATCGACCCTTTGAACCTATCTTAAAAGGAAGTATGCAAGCAGGAATCGGTCAAAATATTAGTTTAAATCTGCGGGGAAATCAGGACATTATTGACCTGACTTTCGATCCTTGTCAACAAAATAATTGTCTGCTGCCCTATCTTCCCTTAGGGATAAATATTCGCCAAGCTTTTGGAAATAAAACTCCTTTTTTAGCAACAGCTAAACGAAGCGGAGAAAATTTAAATGTTCAGATTGCCGATTTTCCCCTAGAAATCCTGAAAATATCTCCCACGGCAGCCTACAATGTTCCGGGGATTATTGCTGGACAAGTAAATGCTAATCTAGACATCAATTTATTTAACTTACAGGGACAGGGACAACTAGAGATTAACCGACCTAGTTTAGGTAACTTAATCGGGGAAAAATTAACGGCAAATTTGGTTTATCGGGATTCCATAGTTCAACTGCAAGAGGGGAGTTTACAAGCGGGTGCAAGTCAATATAATCTGCAAGGTTTATTTAATTGGCAAACCCAGGAAATAGAAGCTAAACTCAGGGTAGATCAAGGTTATATTCAAGATTTATTATCAGTTGCTAGTATCTATGATTTAACCAGTTTAATCACCCTTTTCTCCTCCGAAAATAACCCAGCTATTCAACTTAGTCCCCTAGAAGTAGGTAATCCCGAAGCTTCCCTAGCAGAACGGGTAAATTTGCGGGCAAAAATTGAAGAAATAATCCAGCAATTAGCAAGGGAAAGAGGGGTAGTCGGGATACCTTCTGAACTAGATTTTCGCGGCCGTTATCAAGCAAATATAGCCTTAACTGGGACTTTAAAAAATCCAGATCTTAGCGTAAAATTTCAGGGCAATAGATGGGAATGGCGACCCCAAAGACCGACGGTAAATATTGTTAACCCTCTCGGAATTGTCACCACCGATACCCAATTAATTCCTATTGATGAAGTAACAATTAATCTTAACTTAAATCGTCAGTTGCTCAGGATAGAACCGATTAGATTAAAATCACGAGATTCTTCCGTATTTTTAGCGGGTGATTTTTCCCTAAAAAAAGTAGAGGGAACTTTTGCCGTGGAAAATCTTTCTCTGGACCTCTTGAGAAATTTTGTGCAGTTTCCCTTGGATGTATCCGGTAGTCTAAAAACTCAAGGACAAATTGCAGGAACCTTATTAAATCCTCGTATTCAGGGTAATTTTGCCTTTATTGACGGTGCAATTAATGCCCAAAATATTAATCAGGATATAATTGGTTTATTTACCTATAATCAGTATCGTTTTGATTTGCGGACAACCTCCTCCGAATCAATCCAAATCTATGCCAGCATTCCCTATCCTCCCTTACCAGGTAATGATCAATTAAAAATCCAAGCAAAATTGGGAACCGATGCAATCAAATTAATTGAAGCTATCAGTCAAAACGCCATCGAATGGGTTAACGGTGAGGGAGAGGTAGTTCTTTCAGCGATGGGAAGATTAGATATAAAAGAGGGCTTAAAAATCAAAGATTTAGAAGCAAATGGTATAGTTACTCTTAATAATGCCGCTATCCGCAGTGTTGCTTTTCCAGAGATTTTAACCGTAAATGGCCGCATTGGGTTAACCCCTGAAAGCTTAACAGTAGAGGAATTACAAGGCTCGATCGCTGACAGACAAATTTCTGTGGTGGGAGTTTTACCTTTCTTTCAAGCCATCAAAAATAATCCTAATCCGTTAACAGTTAATATTCAAGAGGGAGATATAGCAATTAATGGTCTTTATCGGGGATTAATTGCTGGGAATGCCATGATGACAGGAACAATTCAGCAACCAATTATCGGGGGGAATGTGCGTCTTTCTAGGGGGAAAGTTTTTCTTCCTCGCACAGCAGAAATTAATCAAGAAACGGATAAACCAGTGAGTCGCTGGCTGCAGCCTCTCAACATTCCTCAGACGACAAATATTACTCCAGTTTTAAATAATTTCCAAGTGTCTTTAGCAGGATTATCAATCGAACAAGAACCTTTGTATCAATTTGATTTTAGTGGTGCTTTAACCTTGAACGGTCCGCTCACTCCACTGGAGAAATTACAAACCAATGGAGTGATTAATCTCGATCGAGGACGGGTTAGTTACATCGATACTCGTTTTCTTCTTAACCGACGCAATCAAAATGTTATTGTTTTCGATTCTAGTCGCGGGTTGGGACTTTTTAATCCCTTTGTTGATATTCAACTGCGAACAATTCTCAGCGAATTTTCTCAATCTCGCGATTTTGCTATCTCCCGTCCGGGGGGAGATTTTCCTAGCAATGAAATTCCCGATGATAGCCTCAATCGCATTCAAAGGATCGATGTCACCCTCAGCGTTGAAGGGGAATTAAACCGCTTGCTACCAAATTTAGGACGTAATATCAATGAAGTGTGCCAAATTCGTCCCGATAGTCCACCTTTTCCCCTAGAGGAAAACTATACAGATACAGAATTACAAAAAGCTGCTAATTGTTTACAAGCAGTGGCTTTTGCTAGAGGTGAAGATGAGGGATTGCTTAATACTCCCCTAGTTAAATTAACCAGCACTCCCCCCCGCAGCCAAGGGGAAATCGTTCGACTTTTGGGGGAACAATTGCTGTCGGTTTTTAATGGTTTACAGGGGAAAAATACAGAACAATTAATTCAATTTGGAGTGGTTCAGTTGGCGATTCCCCTCTTAGCCCAAGGAGTCGTGTATGATGTGGAGAATGCGGTTAGTAATGCGATCAGGGCAACGGATTTTAATATTCTTCCCAATTTGGAAACCGTCTATCGAGTCAATTCCCAGTCTTTTATTCGCTTTTCCTACGATTACAATTTGAATGAGTTTACCGTCCGCTATCAAACTCAATTTTAAAGTAAGATGGCTGGATAAAGAGGCAAAATTAGGTTATACTTCATCCTGAGAATCAACCCGATAGGTAGGTAGAAAATAAGAAATATTATTTTTTTACTTTTTACTTTTTACTTTTGACTTTTTACTTGATATTCTATGATTATTCGCGAGGCCAAAGAAACAGATTTACCAACAATTATCGAGATTTATAATGCTGCTGTTCCCACTCGCAAGGCCACCGCAGATTTAAAGCCTATTTCCCTCGAAAGTCGGCGAGAATGGTTTAAAAAGCACGATCCTGAACAGTATCCCATCTGGGTAATAGCGATCGAAGGTCGGGTGGTGGGTTGGCTGAGTTTACAGATGTTTTATGGTCGTGTCGCTTACCAAAAAACGGCAGAGGTTAGTTTATATATTGCCCCCGATTATCAAGGTCGTGGAACCGGTAAATTATTAGTAGAATATGCTCTGAATCGCTGTCCCAAATTGGGTATATCTAATCTTATGTGTATTATTTTTGCCCACAATCAAGCCAGTATTCGTCTCTTTGAAAAATTCGGCTTTCAACGATGGGGTTATTTACCTCAAATTGCCGATCTAGACGATTTTCTGGCTGATGTGGTCATTTTAGGAAAAAAAGTCGCTTAAATAGGCAATTTTCCCCATAGCTAGACTATAATTCTAGACTTAATTGAATATAAGCATTTTCCGGTTCGCCTAGAGATGGTTTCTGGGTGAGAGAAAAGAGATAGTCCTCATACCAAATCTCAGAACTTCCCGCACATTTTTCATCTCTAAATAACCATTGTTGAAACACCTGTTCTCTACCATCCTGATGGGCAACAATCTGATAAACTTTTAGAGATTTTTTAGCAATTCTCTGGCTGCCCTTGCTGGTTAATTCATAACCTAACAAGTTCAAACAATTACGAATAATCGTCAGAGGACGGGAAGTATTAGAGAGGTTAATCTTGGTGATAGTTTTAATCTCGTTGCGGTTTTTAATGGCGATTTCGGCCATTTTTTGTAAATCGGCATCATGATTAGTTAATTCTCTTTCAGGGTTAGCTAATAATACGGGAATTCCTAACACTTCTAACGTCCCGATAATCACTCCTAATTGACTACCATTAAAATCGGGAATAAATAAACTTCCGTGACCTGATTCTATCAGTTTACGGGCAATTAAAGCATCTCGATCGCACAAAAATTGTCGCCCAATTGTCAAAAAGTAATGTAAGCGTAGTTCTTGATACCATCCCTGATCATCTTTAATCACTAATTGCGGTGTGACGGGAATTCCATAGCGTTTGTATAGGTCATATTTCCTGATAATTCTCCTTTCTTTCACTGACTTAATTAACTGTTTTTTAAGCCAACGATATTCTGATTCCGTGATCTCGGCTGCGCTGGCAATTGCCTCGCATTCAGAACGATAATTATGTTCCCTAATTTCTTCAATTGCTTCCGTTAACTGATTATTTATTTCTAGTTCTTCTTCCTGATTCCGTTCTTTAATTCTATGACCTTCTGCTTGTAAAATACCTAAGATTGACTGACGATAATTAAGCATATAAGCATTTACTCGCACAGCCATTTTTGCCCAGCAGAGGAGAGATTCCGCTTGAAAATTTGTATCTAAATCCTCAAGAGATTCTAAATCTGATTGGTGTAGTAAGCGAATATTAACCTCCGTTAATCGGTGTCCAGAGGTGAGAAGTTTGGGGATAGAAGTGGAACCATTACCCACCTGATTAAATCCGTACACTGCTGACCAAATATAACGAGGAATATTCTCTCTAATTCTCCCTAAAAATTGAGCGATAGAAGTGGGAGTTTGAATTCCCTGTGCTAAACACCAAACCGAGGTAAAGTGTTGCTGAATATCAATACTAATTCCCGTTTCGATCGCAGGACTAGCTAGAACTATATCATAGTTAAGCAACAACTGATTTAAATTGCCAATCGCTTCATAGGCAGCGTGACTAGAATCTGGCAATGACTCTGAATCTATCCGCAGAATTTTCTTCTGAGGAAATTGCTTTCTTAGATAAGATTCTAGGGTAATTGTCCCCCATTTGCTGGTTAATTTTTGTGCTGATAGACAAACAAAAGGTTTTCCTCCGTCTTTAATATGTTTAACTAAATCCTTAACTAGCTGTTGGGGAGTATTATCAGAGTAGTTATAAACTCGCCAAGCTTCCTGATAATTAGGTTTCCAATCGTTACTAATCAAGAAAGTTTCTAGTTTAATAGCTGCTAAAGAAGTTAGATATTCTAGGGAAATATCACTTAAATCAGCATCAGCAACTAAGACTTTTCCCCCGCTGCTGACCACGGTTTGGAGTAGAGACTTTAAAGACTTTAAAATTGCTACTCGATTAGTTTTACAAGTATCCCCATTTAACCCATGCCATAAAACTTGTTCGATCTCATCGATAATAATCATAGCTCCTTGCCAATCTTCCGCATGAAATTTAGCTTGTGATTGGGGATGGAGAGAGTCAATACATAAACCATAACCGTAAATTTGTGCCGCAGGATTATCTCTAACTTTGCTGATATAGTTTAAACCAAAGCGTTGACATAGCTCCTCTACCAGTTTGACTCGATGACCAATAACTAAAACTTTTTGTTGATTGGCAATAGCCTGTTTAACTATCTTAGCTAAAAACTCAGTTTTTCCTGTACCTTTAGCCGATTTAATCGCCATTAACTGCGCTGATGTAGGGATAGCAATATCTGGCAAGTAACGGCTATTTAACTCTAGATGAGGTGGGAGAGTTAAACTATTTAAACTCGCTGCCTTCCAAATTTCCCAAGAGGTAGCTTTTTGATAGACTTGTTGGAAGTAATCTTCTCCTCGATTGATTAGTAAATCATCCACCCCTTTACCGTCAGCAGCATCCCAAGTAACTACCTTTACCTGACAGTTAGCCTGACTGAATAGATAACCCATTCTCTGTAAAGCTAAATTAACCGCTTGTTGGTTCTTTGGTTTAGTTTCTTGATCAAAAACTAGATAAATCTTTCGTCCTGAATTAGCTAATTTTTCTAGCTGCGGAATTAGATGAGATTTGCCGATTCTTCTACCTAATTCGTCCTTGGGAGTACGATAACCATTGTGAATTCCAGGTAAGGCAATTGTCGCATAACCTGCTGTTAGTAATGCCCCCGCTTTTTTCGCTCCTTCCGTAAGACAAATAGGTATCTCTGGATGTTTAATTACCCAGGACCAAAAACCGAGATCCTCTTGCTTATTATCCACTTCTTCAGTTAAAATATTAATACTGGTATGCTGGGCTATCCTTTGCCAAATTTTCAGGGGAACCCGCAAAGCAAAGACTCCCGTAGGGGTTTGGGGAGGATGTTCGTACTTAATCGGTTTAGCCTTATCAAGGCTTAAACGGGGAAAATCGGGCTTAAAACAGCCCCAAAGGTCATAATTACCCGTTAATAAGTCAATTCCTGAACACCACCAACCGCCTTGACTGATATGTTCATAACGCTTGAGAATATCGTCCCTAACTCTGCCATCATTGCGTCGCGGTAATTCTTGGGAGTAGAGTAGGTATTCACTGGGAGATAACCCCGCTAAACCGGTGACATTGAGTTCGATTAACTCCGCATCCACCCCGCTATCACGCCATTCTTCTAAATATTTCATCCTTGTCCTCTACTCGCTAGACGCTATATATAGCGTTTTTGTCCTATTATTCTAGCGGTAAGCCACTAAATAGCGAAAAGAGAAAATTTACTCTCTCAGAGGTTCTCAGAGGAAATTTGACTTTTAATCCACTCTTGTCTTAAATTATCGAAAAGTTAAGAACAAATAAAGTCTGACCACAACCTCCTCAGCAGTCAAGCAGAATCGGATCAAAAGTATTTTGTCAATCTGTTTTTGCTATCAAAGAATAGTTCTTTTGTCAAGCATACAAAAGAACTGTTTTCTGGGAAAAATCAAGAATTTTTTCCAGAAAATGTCATCCAAAACACTGTTTTTAGGGAACAAAATAATCCTGGCTATACCATATATAGAGTGATAGGATTATTTAACACGCTAGATGTTGTGTTTTCCCAGAAAATCTGATAGAATACTCTAGTACAAATAGATTAATTTGTCAAATTTTTTAACGCCGCAATTTCCTAATTATGCAATCAAAGCCCTTGACTACTGCCGTCTCCATTCACAAAAATAACGAAGTAATCCCCTTTCGTTCTACCCCTTTAGCTAATATGGGCAGCCATGGAATTAGAGTGATTCGGCGCGATGGTTCCACCACAAGCTTAAATATCGGCAAAATTCGCGACGTGGTAGAGTGGGCTTGTGAGGGCAAAAAAGTCAATTCAATCGCCTTAGAAGCGGGTTTAACCACACGCCTGCGGGATGGGATTACCACTAGGGAAATACAGGATAATTTAATTAATTGCGCCCTAGAAATGTGTAGTCCAGAGGAACCGGATTGGCGCTATGTGGCGGGAAGATTGCATATTTGGAGTCTTTGGAAAGATACCTTAGTAGCCCGGGGTTATCAGTACGGAAATTACGAGAAAACCGTCAAAACTCAAGTTAAAAAGTTGCTATACGACGAAAGGATTCTCATCTATTCCGAGGCAGAATTAAAAGAAGCTGGTTCTTGGATTAATCCCGATTGGGACATCGATTATGATTACGCCGGGGCATTGTTAATCACTAGCCGTTATTTACTCAAAAATGAGTTACCCCAAGAGGCATTATTAACCTGTTCCTTACTGCTTGCCACTGTGGAAGAACCAGCTAATAGACTCCACTGGGCGAAGAAATTTTATCAAGCAATCGCTCAAAGAAAAATCTCTCTCGCCACCCCAATTTTAGCCAATTTACGCACTCCCAAAGGTTCCCTAACCAGTTGTTTTATCCTCTCCATTGACGACAGTTTAGAAAGCATTTTCGACGAGCTTACTAATGCTGCCCGCATCTCAAAAAATGGTGGCGGTGTCGGGGTGAATGTGAGTAGAATTCGCGCCACTGGTAGCTGGGTAATGGGGAAAGCTAATGCTTCCGGGGGGATTATTCCTTGGATTAAATTACTCAACGATACAGCTATTGCAGTAAATCAGGGGGGAAGACGCGCTGGGGCAGTAACTATCGGTGTTGACATCTGGCATTTAGATGTGCCAGAATTTCTGGAAATGCAGACAGAAAACGGTGATCAAAGACGCAAAGCTTATGATGTTTTTCCCCAATTAGTTATCACCGATGAATTCATGCGTCGGGTGATAAATAAAGACGAGTGGACATTAGTAGATCCCTACGAAGTTCGCAATAAATTAGGTATAGAATTAGCGGAACTATGGGGGGAAGAATTTGAAGAGGCCTATCGTTTAGTAGAAGCTAATTTAGATCAAGAGATTCTCCTCTATAAAAAAATCAATGCCCGGGACTTATTTAAAAGTATCATGCGTTCCCAAGTAGAAACAGGAATGCCCTACATTGCCTTCAAAGATACCATCAATCGCGCTAATCCTAATAAACATGATGGCTATATCCCCGGTGTAAATTTATGCGTCTCGGGAGAAACAAAAATTCTCACTGACCGAGGACAAATAGCAATCGCTGATTTGGTGGGGGAATATGTTAATGTCTGGAATGGATTGGAGTGGTCAGAAGTATTAGTTAAAAAGACTGGAGAAAACCAGCCTTTATTAAAGGTAAATTTCTCTAACGGAGAGGCCTTAGAATGTACTTACTACCATAAGTTTTACGTTCAGAAAAACTACAAGGGAACCGTGGAAATTGTCGAGGCAAAAGACCTCAAACAAGGGGATAAATTGATTAAATACCATCTACCTCTTGTCCAGTCAGAAAATGATCTTGACTTTCCCTACGCTTACACCGCAGGATTCTTTTCTGGAGATGGGAGTTACGGAAACAATGGAATGCCAGAAGTTGACCTATACGGAGTTAAAAAAGAGTTACTTCCCTTATTGGCTATTCGTAACAAATATCGGGGAAATGGCTCTATTGAAAAAGGTACTTTTTGGAGAAAAGAAACCGATACCCTAGCGGTATATCATGACAGTAAACAAGATCGGATGGTCTGTAAACTCCCGTTAGATATTCCCAGTAAATTTACAGTTCCTCTCAATGGTTACACAATTAAATCTCGTTTAGAATGGTTAGCTGGTTTACTTGATGCCGATGGAACAGTTGCCCGCAATGGTTCTAACGAGTCTCTCCAGATTGCTGCTGTTAACCAGCAATTTTTGCTCGATATTCGCCTCATGTTACAGACTTTAGGAGTTGATTCCAAAGTTACTTTTATGGATGACGGTGGCTATAAATTGATGCCAAATGGAAAGGGAAATTATCAAGAATATCTCTGTCAACCAAAATATCGTTTACTGATTAATTCTGTCGGACTATTTCAACTTGGTCAATTGGGACTTAAAACCCATCGCTTACAATGGACTTTAAAAGAACCCCAACGTTCGGCCACTCAGTTTATCCGCATTGAATCGGTAGAGTTAACCTGTCGTCGAGATGACACCTACTGTTTTACAGAACCCAAGCGTCATCTGGGAATGTTTAACGGCATTCTAACAGGACAATGCACCGAATCTTTTAGCAATGTCACCCCCGATAAAACTGCCCATTGCTGTAATTTAGTTAGCCTTAATTTAGCCAACATCGACAAGGAAGAAATCGAGTCTAATTGTCAAATCGCTGTCAGGATTCTCGACAATACTATCGATATCACTAATCCTCCCTTTGATAATGCTAAAAACCACAACGATAAATATCGCACTATTGGGGTAGGGGCGATGGGATTGGCTGACTGGTTAGCTAAACGGAAATTATCCTACAATAACCTGTCAGAAATTAGTAATTTATTTGAAGAAATTGGCTATTGGTGTACCTATTCCTCGATGGAATTAGCCAAAGAACGCGGTGCTTATCAAGCTTTCTTGGGTAGTGAATGGAGCCAAGGTAAATTAATCGGAGCAAAACCAGTGGAATGGTTTTTAAATAATGCGGTGCAACCGCAAAGATGGCAACAATTAGCAACAGATATTCAACGATTTGGCATCCGTAATTCCCATATTACCGCCATTGCTCCTAATACTTCCTCCAGTTTGGTACAGGGATGTACCGCTAGTGTTTTGCCGGTTTATAGTCGCTTTTTCTACGATAAATGGGCAAAAGGGACTGTTCCCATCGCACCACCTTTTATTGAAGAAGCTTTCTGGTTTTATTCAGAGAACAAAAATCTCGAACAGCAGCAGGTGGTAAAAGCGATCGCTACTATGCAAGAATGGATCGATACGGGGATTTCTATGGAGTTATTATTCAACCTCAATGAAGGGGTTTATTTCCCCGCAGAACCCAACCGTTGTCTCACTGCCAAAGATATCTTTGATACCCTAGTTATGGCGTGGGAATTGGGGTGTAAAGCGATTTATTATATCCGCACCGTACAAAAGGACAATTTTCGAGAGTCTGACGATAGTTGTTCTAGTTGCGCTAATTAAGGTTAACTTCGGTGGGCAATGCCCACCTTAATTTTTTTACATCAAAGATTAGGACTGATAAAATGAGTTTTATTAATTACCTAATCACAGCTATGGATAAGACTTTATACGAACAGGATTACTATCTCTGGATAGAGAAAACCATATCTTTACTAGAAAATCATCAATTTTCCGATTTAGATTTAGATAATCTCCTCGAGGAGATTAAAAGTATGGGTATCAAGGAAAAACATACCTTAACAAGTTTATTGACTAGAATAATCCAACATTTGCTGCAACTTGCTTATTGGCAATCGGAACGTCAATATAATGCTAATCACTGGAAAGGAGAAATTACTACTTTTAGAATTGATTTATGGGAAGTTCTTGATGATAATCCAAGTTTAAAGTCCTATCTAGAGAATAGTTTTGATAAATGTTATCAGTCAGCCCTTCGTATCCTAGCTAGAAAAATAGGAGTAAAAATCAATACTTTGCCCACGGAAAAAATTCTCACTCTTGCCCAAGCTTTGGATGATGATTGGTTTCCTGAATATGAGGATAATAATCATTGATGATTTGGTTGGATTATAGTTAATTAAGGTGAGGGACTATGGAAAAGAACTTATACGAACAGGATTACTATCTCTGGTTAGATAAAACCATATCTTTACTAGAAAATCGCCAGTTTTCTGAGTTGGATTTAGAAAATTTAATTGAACAAATAAAAGATATGTCCAGAAGAGAACGTCAGAAGTTAGAGAGTTTACTAACTAAACTCTTGGAACATTTACTTAAATTAACTTATTGGCAATCTAAGCGCGATTACAATAAAAACAAGTGGCGACGGGATATTTTAAATTTTCGCATTCAAATAAAAAGAATTATTAGCAACAAAAAGGATGGAACTTATAATACAAACTTAGTATCTTACCTCACCGAGATTCTTGAGCAATGTTATGAGGATGCTTGCCATCTATTTATCGAAGGTTCTGGCATCGATAAAAGACTTTTAAGTGCTACACCTATTGGAGCAATCGACCAAATTTTAGATGAAAATTGGTTTCCTGAGTTTCTCGGAGAGGATTAAGCAATGAAGAGTGATTTATACGAAAAAGATTACTATCTCTGGATAGAGAAAACCATATCTTTACTAGAAAATAATCGGTTTTCTGATTTAGATTTAGAGAATTTAATTGACGAAATTAGTAGCATGGGTAAAAGTGAGAAACGAAGTTTAGAAAGTTATTTAACTCGGTTATTAGAACATTTGCTGAAACTAGCTTACTGGGAATCGGAATTAGAATATAATCAAAGAGGATGGAAAAATGAAATTAGGAATTTCCGTCGTGCCATAAAAAGAATTATTGCCGATAGTCCTAGTCTACAGCCTTATCTAATTGAAATTTTTAACAACTCTTTTCAAGAAGCTCGTATTTCTTTGATCGAATTATCTGGAATGGCTGAAAATTTGGTCAGTTTAGCTCCAATTTGCACTATAGAACAGGCTTTAAATGAGGATTGGTTTCCTGAAATCTCAAAATAATATTGACAGAGTATAAAAGCAAGTGAAGGGGGATAATTATGGAAAAGAACTTATACGAAAAGGACTACTATCTCTGGCTAGAGAAAACCATATCTTTACTAGAAAATCATCAATTTTCTGATTTAGATTTAGAGAATTTAATTGAAGAAATAAAATCTATGTCTATCAGTCAACAGAAAGCCCTTAAAAGTAATCTAACTGTGATTTTATGGCATTTACTAAAATACTTACAAGAGCCAGAAAAACAAACCAGAAGCTGGGCATTAACCCTTTTTGAGCATCGCGAAAGAATCGAAGAAGATTTAGAAAATAGCCCTAGTCTTAAGATTTTTTTAACAGAAGAAAATTTAAAAAAATGCTACAATCAGGCCAGAAAAAAAGCCGCCATTGAAACAGGAATAAACCTAGAGAAATTCCCGAACTATTGCCCATTTACTTTGGCAGAAGCCCTAGATTTTGAATTTATTCCTAATCAAAAGATTTGACTTTTTACCGAAAATATATTATAACCTAAAAGTGCCATAATATCCAAGTAATCATGTCCTTACATTTAGTTAATTCTTGCCCTTCGATGCCCATTTCCCCGATCTTCAATCCGGCGGGAGATGATGCGATCGAAAACCGTTCGATCTGGTTTGGTAACACCACCAACCTGATGCAATTAAACGATGTCCGCTACACCTGGGCGGTGGGTTTATATCAACAAATGCGCGAAAATTTCTGGATTCCGCAACGATTAGATATCACTCAAGACGTGACTGAATACGGGCATCTTACCGACGAAGAAAGATATGCTTATGATGGTATTTTATCCTATCTAACTTTTCTTGATTCCGTGCAAACCTGTAATATTCCCCACCTAAAAGGTAGCGTCACTGCGCCAGAAATTAGTCTTTGTATGGCGGAACAAATTTCTCAAGAGGCCATGCACAATCAAAGTTATCAATACTTAATTGAAACGATTATTCCCTCCGATCGCCGAGGCGAAGTTTATGACTTTTGGCGCACCGATAAAGTTCTCAAGGATCGCTGTGAATTTATTGCTAGTCTCTACCAGCAATACATCGACAAAAAAACTACTGAAAGCTATTTTATCGCCCTTCTTGCCGATTATTTGCTAGAGAGTTTGTATTTTTACAACGGCTTTATCTTTTTCTATAATCTCGCTTCTCGACAGCTAATGTCCGGTAGTGCTGACGTTTTCAAAATGATCAACCGGGACGAATTAAGTCACGTCCGTTTGTATCAGAAACTTATTCCCGAAGCCATGGCAACTTTTTCCCATTCTGTTGAACAGATTTATGAGATGTTCGATACGGCCGTTAAACACGAATGTCGCTGGACAAATCACATTGTTGGCAACGACATTTTAGGTATTACCGAATACAGTACCGAACAGTACACCAAATACCTCGCTAATATTCGGCTGAAAGCGATCGGACTTGAGCCTTTATACAAGGAAGAAAAGTATAACAAAAGTCCCTATAACCATCTGGAACGCTTCTCCGATACCAAAAAAGAAGGCCACACCAAAGCTAACTTTTTTGAAGCAACCGTTACCAGTTATGTTATGTCTTCTGGCTTAACGGGATGGGATGAAATTTAAAATTTAAGGGATAATAATGACCCAATTTCCTACCATAAAGTGGCAATTTTGTCAAATATTTTGATAACTTTTGACCCTCTATTCGCTGGGGTTCAAGGGGCTTTTTGCTCCTTGTCCCCCGCTCAACCTTTAACGATCCCTACTGGCATCTCGGTAATTTTGACATCCTCGCCGCCGTAAAACGGACGGCGATTCCTCACCACGCCACTTTTTTAGGGTGGTCGCTGAACGGGGTTGACGCAGATAGCGAAAAACGCTTAATTGCTTAAGTCTGACACTTTCGACCCGTCCATTTTGAGTGTCCGAATGCCGGACGGCCACTTTGAACAAGTCGAAAAAATCTCATGTTCCACCTTATTTCCTAGAAAGTTTTACTCGTTCAAGGCCGAATTTGAAGTCTTTTCTGAACGAAACCCCCTAC
>NZ_JADBTZ010000399.1:0-30973 GCF_020245885.1 Microcystis sp. M165S2
CGACAATTAGCCTATAAATGCCGTTGGTATGGGAGAAATTACCTCGAAATAGATAGATGGTTTCCTAGCTCTAAAAGGTGTAGTAATTGCGGGTATATTGCTGAGAAAATGCCGTTAAATATTCGAGAATGGGACTGTCCAGACTGTGGGACGCACCATGACCGAGATATTAACGCCAGTAAAAACATTTTGGCCGCAGGACTTGCGGTGTCAGTCCGGGTCGCGACCATAAGACCAGAACAGAGTAAATCTGTTAAGGCAGGTGCGAAACCCCGCAAGGGAAAGAAGCAGAAACCTAAATCGTGAGGTTTGGGAATCACCGTCCGTTTACGGCGGTGAGGATGTCAATTCTCTATAGCTCTGGCAAAAATCGCCAGTCTTTCCTTAGATCAGCATGGCAGATTCTTTCTTTTGCCTCTTGCCTGTTGCCTCTTGCCTTCAGAAACTGACCACTGAAAAAGGTGAGCGATCGCTCACCTAGTAATTTTTTTAAAACCGTAATTAACTGGATTTAGTAAACTCCGGGGTTAAAACGGTCATCACCCTCGATAAATTCTTTAGAAGGCTCAGTAACAGTAAATTTCTCCAGATTAGCCTGTAAACGCTCTTTTTGAGTGGCCGAGAGTCCGGGGATATTGAGGACATCTTCCACTTCTTGGTAGGGGGCGTTTTTGATGATTTTACCAGCTAAATTGGGATAGAACCCTCTCAAGTCCCGGAAATCGCGAATATCACTGTTATTGAGGTCGATTTTCGCCCCAAATTCTGTAGTTAGTTTGGCATCAGCCGCATTTAAGACCGCCACAGGAAGAGCGGGAAGGGCGATCGAGGTGAGATTGAGAGCTTGAGCGGGAACTTTGCCCCAAAAACTCCCGATAATCAAGGCAATTACCGCCAGCAGACGAACAAGATTCTTCATTGCAGTTGTGGTCTCCTAAAACCAAGGCAAATTAACACTCAGGACAAGAAGTTAAGCCGTCAGCTTTCCGACTAGGCATAGGGTGGGGAATTGGGACTTACCACCGCAGCCTAGCTATTAGCTGAACGCTGATAGCTAGTTAAAAAAGTTATATCATGCCATTAGACCATATCTTGACACTCTCCGCACTTTTAGGGCGGAGATTCTTGGGCTGAATCTTGCCTCTACTAGCAAAGCTAATTTTGGTCTTACAGTTTCATGTCTAGTCCGACTACACCTATAAGGCAAGCACTCTCAAAGACTACTCCCCAAGCGTAAATTTCTGTGTGTCCCACAGTATTTAATTGTTTTGCGTTCTGACAGTTTGGACTTAATTAAACACCATTGACTGTTAGAAATTTTGAGATGACGGAGTAGGACGTTTAACCTGTTTCCTCACGTTCTCACGGTCAGCAACCTGAGAACATTCTAGCACAAAGTCGCCCTAAAAGGACGGGGTTTTCAACCCAAATTTCCGATAACCCAGTTTGCCGTACTAGGGGAAGGGTTTTGGGGGTTGGGTGATGGGGAAGTGGGATAGGGGAAGTGGGGAGATCAGTGAACTGATAACTCAAATCTGATCACTGATCACTGATCACTGAAAAGGCTGATGGCTAATGGAATTATTACAAATCTCTAAAATTATCAATGAAGAACAGCACTCCTATGGCATCATAAACTGTTGCTTGTCTTGAAATATCTATAAGGAAGACACAATTATGGCTCTCCAATTGGGTGATATCGTTCCAGATTTTACACAGGATTCTAGTGAAGGTCCAATTTCTTTTCATCAGTGGGTAGGAGATAGCTGGGTAGTGCTGTTCTCGCACCCGGCTGATTACACCCCCGTTTGTACCACGGAATTAGGTACGGTGGCTAGTCTTAAGTCAGAATTTGAGCGACGTAATGTTAAAGTGATCGCTTTGAGTGTGGATAGTGCCGAATCCCATCGGGGTTGGATTAATGACATCAACGAAACTCAAAACACTACCGTTAACTATCCGATTATCGCCGATGGCGATCGCAAAGTGTCGGATCTCTACGGCATGATTCACCCTAATTCCCTCAATAATCTGACGGTACGTTCGGTGTTTATCATCGATCCCAACAAAAAATTACGTTTAACCATTACCTATCCTGCCAGCACGGGACGCAATTTTAACGAGATCCTGCGGGTGATTGACTCCCTGCAGCTCACCGATAACTATCAAGTGGCTACCCCCGCTAACTGGACCGACGGTGGCGATTGTGTGGTGGTTCCCTCTATTCCCACTGAAGAAGCTCGTAGCAAATTCCCCAAAGGAGTTGAAGAAATTAAACCCTATCTACGCATGACTCCCCAACCTAATAAGTAATTACTGATTCCTAATCAGTGAACCATATCCTTGAAAACTGACAATCCAAAAACCATAAAATCTTGAGCGAGGGTTAGCCATCCGTTATAACGGATGCTACCCCTGGCAACAGGGGATTTATCTCCCTCTATCATTTATCAGTTTAATTGTCAATATATTTTTTCATAGTTTCCCTAGATGTGTTAGCGGCAGCGCAGAAATAACTGGGAGTCCAGAACGCGCCACTTTCACAACTCAGGGGATTTTTTTCTTAAAAGCAATTTCTTAGCTGGGTTAAAGACAATTCATCGACATCTATCTTAACTATAAGTTAAATTAATATTTAACAAAAATCGGCTTAAGACTAAAAGAACAATGAACATTATGGCTCCAAATGCTTAGTAGTGGTTAGTTTAGCTAGATTGTAGATCGATGAAATTATCTAGAGATCGAGCAAGGAGCGTCAAGAATTCTGGGTTATATCTATAAGTAAATTTTATTTTAAGTTTATTTAAGACTGTCATTACTAATGCAAGGCTGAGTCAGGGAGATTTTCCCGTAGTATCAAAAATGAAACTCGCTCGCATCGTTCAATCTGACGACAAGCGAGAGGCAATTGTAGAAACTGCCGCTTTCACTAGCATTTAACTAAGAGGAACAACCGATGGCAACTTATAAAGTCACCCTGAAAACACCCAAAGACCAGCATACAATTGATGTTCCCGATGATGAGTACATTCTCGATATAGCTGAAGAAGAAGGAGTGGACTTACCTTATTCCTGCCGTGCGGGAGCTTGCTCCACCTGTGCAGGTAAACTTGAATCTGGTAGTGTCGATCAATCCGATCAATCCTTCTTAGATGACGATCAAATTGAAGCGGGTTATGTCCTCACCTGCGTCGCCTATCCTACCTCTGACTGTGTGATCATCACCCACCAAGAAGAAGAAGCTTTGCAGTAATCTTCAAGATTGTCAGAAAACCCCCGTTAAGTGCTATCTATGGTGCTTAACGGGAGTTATTTTATGGCTCAAAAATTTTTTCCCTAAACACTTGTGTGTTTTAGCTAAGGGTGCTATGATTGTTAATCGTGGAATTAATGGGTCGGTGCCCGAGTGGTTAATGGGGGCGGACTGTAAATCCGTTGGCTACGCCTACGCTGGTTCAAATCCGGCCCGGCCCACCACGATCAATGCCCGTGTAGCTCAGTGGTAGAGCACACCCTTGGTAAGGGTGAGGTCATGAGTTCAATCCTCATCACGGGCTTTCTCTAAAACCCTGTCCCCAAACCGGTTTTCTGCCTAATACTAGGCTTTTATTTTCCCTGCTCATTCTCAATAAACCTTTGAAGGATGAGATTGAGTAAGTCTTGAGCAGTATTGCCTTAACAAAAGTTCTCCCCTAGCCCAATTAGACATCGATCGCCTAAAATGGTCAAAATTAACTTATTTGTTGGCTCATGTCTCCCCTCGACAACATCGCTAAACTATCTCACCTCACCCGCAAAGATGTTCAGAAAAATTGGTTGATCGCTACAGCAGCGGGAAAACCAATTCAACCCGTCACCCTCAATGAAAAACAATACATTATTTGGCCGGCCGGCAGACAAATCCAATATCTAACTCAAAAAATTATTGTCCCCGAACATTTAGCCGGTTATCCTTTAGAGGGAATGGAACTGAGATTAATCTTAACTTGGTGGGCGGAAGATGTCAAAATTTATGTTAATAATCAATTTATCCAAGCAGGAGACCTCTTTGATTCTTCCACGCGCATTTTACTTTCTAACTCGGTCTCTACTGGTCAAGAAATTCTTGTTACTCTCCGTTTAGTCAGTCCCAATCATGATATTGGTGGTTTGATGAAATCGCAGTTAATCTATGAATATAGCCAAGCTATCGATCCTAGTTTTGTTGCTGATGAATTAACCATTCTCCATAATTATCTACAAACTTTTTATCCTGAAAACTTAGCGGCTTTTACCGCTACTCTCGATAATATTGACTGGGATAATGTCACCAACAAAGATAAATTTAATCAATCCCTAGAATTAATTCGTCAATCCCTGCATCCCCTGGCTCAACCGCTCAAAGAACGCAGTTTTCATCTTCTCGGCCACGCACATTTGGATCTGGCTTGGTTGTGGCCGTTGGCAGAAACTTGGCAAGTGGCAAAAAACACTTTTATCTCGGTTTTAAACCTCCAAAAAGATTTTCCTGCCCTCATATTTGGTCATTCTAGCCCCCTAATTTACGAATGGATAGAAAAACATCATCCTGACCTGTTTCAAGCAATTCTAGAGGCATATAAAGGGCAATCTTGGGAACTTTTGGGCGGGATGTGGGTAGAACCAGAAGTCAATTTGATCTCCGGGGAATCCCTATTTCGACAACTACTTTATGGACAAAAATATTTTCAAGAAAAATTTGGACAAATCACTGAAACTGCTTGGCTGCCGGATACCTTTGGGTTTCCCTACCAATTGCCACAAATTCTTAAATCCTTTGGCATAAAATATTTTGTAACCGGGAAACTACATTGGAATGATACGACTAAATTTCCCCACGGTTTTTTCTGGTGGCAATCTCCCGATGGCAGTAAAATTCTTTCCCTAATGTCTCCTCCCAATGTTGCTGGAGTTATGGATACTAATCCAATTATTATGACCGATCATGCTCTCAATTGGGAACGGCAAACCGGATTAAAAGATATTTTTTGGCTGCCCGGAGTTGGTGACCATGGCGGCGGACCGACTCGTGATATGTTAGCAGTGGCCCAACGTTGGCAAAAATCTCCTTTTTTCCCCCAGCTAAAATTTAGCCAAGCAACAACTTATCTGGACAGTCTGGAGACAAATAATCTTCCTATCTGGGATGATGAATTATATCTAGAATTCCATCGCGGTTGTTATACTACCCACGCTGACCAAAAAGCCTATAATCGTTACTGTGAAATCCTCTTGTATCAAGGGGAATTATGGTCTTCTTTGGCTAATATTTTACTAGATATTCCCTATCCGAAAGTCGAGATAGAATCCGCATGGAAAAAGGTTTTATTAAATCAGTTTCATGATATACTTCCTGGTACTTCTATATCCGAAGTGTTTAGGGATGCTAATCAGTTATGGCAGCAAGTTATCAGCACAGGTGAAGCAATTTTAGAGCAAGCTTTACAGGCAATTGCCACTCAAATTAATTTACCTAATCCCCCCCATCCTCAAGCAAAACCTTTTCTAATTTTTAATTCTCTTAACTGGGAAAGAACCGAGGTTATCTCTTTAGCGATAGAATCTGTCAATTGCTCGGTTTATGACTTAAATAATTGTCTCTGTCCCTCGCAATTATCCCACGACAATCAGCTATTATTTCTCGCTGAAAATATTCCTTCTGTGGGTTATAAGTTATTTTGGTTAGTTCCCAATCAGCAAGCAACGGAGAAAAATTTAACTAACTGCCAATTTATTTTAGATAATGGCTTACTTAAAGTTACTATTAACTCGGAAACGGGGGATATAGATAGTATATTTGATATAATTAATCAAAGAGAAATCCTGCAAGCTGCTGGTAATCAATTACAGGCATTTAAAGATCAAGGACAATATTGGGACGCTTGGAATATCGATCCGAATTATCAACAATATCCCTTACCAAAAACAGTATTAAAATCGATCGAATGCTTAGAATGTGGTCCCTTGCGCTGGCAGATTCGCATCATCAGAAATTTAGCTGATTCGGAATTTTGTCAAGATTATATCTTAGAAAAAGATTCTCCGATTCTCCAGATTAAAACTATTGTTAATTGGCAGCAGGAACATACTTTAGTAAAAACCGCTTTTCCTCTCACCCTAAACAGCAATTTTACCACCTATGAAATTGCCTGTGGTGCGATCGAGCGTGACCACCCAACAGAATCACCAAAATGGGAAGTTTACGGTCATAAATGGGCGGATTTAACCGATACAGAGGCATCCTACGGGGTGAGTCTTTTAAATAATAATAAATATGGCTATGATGCTACTAACCAGCAACTGCGATTAACTCTGTTGAGAAGTCCCCGATGGCCCGATCCCGAGGCGGATCTAGGGAAACAAGAATTTACCTATGCAATATATCCCCATCAAGGTAACTGGAAAACGGCGAAAACTGTCCATCACGCTTGGCAGTTAAACTCACCTGTCAACATTATTTTTATTACTAATTATTATCGATCAACCCAGTTGCCACCCGTGGCACAATGGTTAAAATTCTCGGTTGATAACTTAATTTTAATGAGTTTCAAACAAAGTGAAACATCCGCTCAGAGTTGGGTAATGCGCGTTTATGAATGTCAGGGAGAAAACGCTGTTATTGATTGGCAAAATCAATTACAATTAACAATAAAAGAATCGATCGATGGTTTAGAAAGAGCGATCGATCCTATTGAGCAAATTTCTCCTTGGCAGATAGCCACATGGTTATTAAAGAATTAATCTTCGTGATCTTCAAAAGGATCGCTTAATTCTGCTGCTGGCGGCCCAAAAGCGGTATAAAGAGCTAAAACGGTAATCCCCACCAAAGCGGCAGCGATCGAAATACCCAAAATTGTTGCAGTTTCCATAAAATAAAATTTGCTTAGATACAGTCCGTATCCTATCTTAACAAGATATAACCGATCTCGCAGCCGACAGCGATCGCTAATCTGGCCGGTTGCATTGCTGTTATCTCATGCCCGATAATGGTGAAAGGATCGACTAAATAGCGATCAAACTAAACTAGAAGAATTATTATGAAGAAACTCCTACAGGGACTAGAAAAGTTCCAGAGTGGTTATTTTGGTGAACATCGGCAATTATTTGAGCAACTCTCCCACGGACAAAAACCGAGAATCCTGTTTATCACCTGTTCCGATTCCCGTATCGATCCTAACCTAATTACCCAAGCGGAGGTGGGGGAATTATTCGTAATTCGTAATGCGGGAAATATAATTCCTCCCTACGGAGCAACCAATGGTGGTGAGGGTGCATCTATAGAATATGCTATCAACGCTCTCAGCATCGAGCAAGTGATTATCTGCGGTCACTCCCATTGTGGAGCGATGAAAGGTTTGTTAAAATTGCAAAGTCTGGCCGATGAAATGCCTTTAGTTTACAATTGGTTAAAGCAAGCAGAAGCTACTCGACGTTTAGTTAAGGATAATTACAAAGAACTAGAAGGAGAAGAACTGATCGAGGTGACAGTAGCAGAAAATGTTCTCAATCAGTTAAGTAATTTGCAAAGCTATCCAATTATTCGTTCCCGATTACATCAGGGTAAATTATCCCTACACGGTTGGATTTTTCGGATTGAAACCGGCGAAATTTTAGCCTACGATCCAATCCTACACGATTTTGTCGCTCCCCATAGTAAAATTACCCATCCCGAACCAGAAGACAATTTACCCCCTAGTCGTCACCTTCCCAATAGTCATCCCTTCAAGATTTCTGAGGATTATATCAGGACTAATGCGGAGGTAAAAAAAGCGACTCCCGCGGTTAATACTGTGGCGAAAAAGAATGGCTCCTCAACCCAAAAACCGGGCTATAATTATTTAGAACCCTCCCAAGCTGATCGCATTTATCGCGGTTCGAGAAGTTAATTAGGGATTAGAGAAATTCTCTAGAGATGTGCTTATCTAGAGTGGCAGTTAATGGCAAGAGCCTTCCCAGTTGATAATGACCGTAATCCGGGACAATCAGCCTAACATCTGGTGACAGCATCGGCAAGTCAGCAACGCTCAGTGTTAGGAAAGCTGATAGCTATTGCTTTTTACTCAAAAAATATGGTATGATAGAAAACTGTCAGTTTTACGAAAGCCGATGAAAACGGAAGAGATTATCAAATCAATCGAAGCCGAGTATCTCAAGAGCGATCTGCCCATTATCCATGTCGGTGACACGATCCGGGTAGGGGTGCGAATCGTGGAAGGAGATAAAGAGCGGATTCAGCCCTACGAGGGCATTGTCATCGCCAAACGCCATGGCGGTATCAACGAAACGATTACAGTACGCAAAGTCTTCCAGGGTGTGGGAGTAGAAAGAGTCTTCCTGCTCCACTCGCCGCGGGTTGCCAGTATCAAGATCATCCGTCGTGGTAAAGTACGTCGGGCGAAACTCTACTATCTGCGCGATCGGGTTGGCAAAGCCACCAGGGTACAAGAACGTTTCGATCGCCCTCTCTAAAAATTTTCCGGCGACAGCCTAACCAAGAAAGTTGCTTAATCGCCAACAACTACGCTATAATAAATAAAGGCCTTAAAAAAGCCAAATAGTTTAGCGAATGGGCGCTCTTAGTTCAGTTGGTAGAACGCAGGTCTCCAAAACCTGATGTCGGGGGTTCAAGTCCTCCAGGGCGCGTTTGGTAATCACCAAGCCGATAACTGCAAAGGACATGATCTAAATGTCTGGGGGTTAGTGTGGGTTGTCCGGTGAAAATGATAAGTTAAGGATAGCTTGAGTATCATTTTAAGGAGTAGCGATCGTGGCCAAAAAAGAAACCCTAGAAAAAGACACGAGCGACAAGAAAGAGGGAAGCTCCTTTCAGGTCAAGGAATTCGTTAATGAAACCAAAGAAGAACTCGCCAAAGTCGTCTGGCCTTCCCGTCAGCAACTTTTGAGTGAATCAGCGGCCGTGATGTTAATGGTGACTTTGGTAGCCACTCTCATCTATCTGATTGATAAATTCTTTGCCTGGGGTGCGGGGAAGGTGTTCCCATGAGTCTAGAAGAAGAACAGTTTCCCGAAGAAGTCAATCTTAGCGGCCTACCGAAAAAACCCCGTTGGTATGCCGTACAGGTGGCTTCTGGTTGTGAGAAACGCGTCAAAGCTAATTTGGAACAGCGCATCCACACCCTCGATGTGGCCGATCGCATTCTACAAGTCCAGATTCCCCAAGCGGCCACCGTCAAAGTCCGCAAGGATGGTTCACGGCAACACGGTGAGGAAAAAGTCTTCCCCGGTTATGTCCTGATCAAAATGATCATGGATGATGACGCTTGGCAGGTGGTAAAAAACACCCCCCACGTGATCAACTTTGTCGGGGCCGAACAAAAGCGCCACTACGGACGCGGCCGCGGTCACGTCACCCCGCTACCCTTGAGCCTGTCAGAAGTCGATCGCATCTTCAAACAAGCTCAGATTCAAGAACCCGTCGTCAAAATCAATATGGAAGTTGGCGATCAAATCTTGGTTCTATCCGGTCCATTTAAGGACTTTGAAGGGGAAGTGATCGAAGTTAGTCCCGAGCGCGGCAAACTCAAGGCCTTGCTCTCCATTTTTGGTCGGGATACCCCGGTCGAATTGGAATTTAATCAAGTCGAAAAACAAAACTAAATCATGGCTAAAAAAGTCGTCGCAATTATTAAACTAGCTTTACCTGCCGGTAAGGCTAACCCTGCTCCTCCCGTGGGTCCTGCTTTAGGTCAACACGGGGTGAATATTATGGCGTTTTGTAAAGATTACAACGCTAAAACCGCCGATCAGGCTGGGATGATCATCCCTGTGGAAATCTCCGTTTTTGAGGATCGTAGTTTTACCTTTATCCTCAAAACTCCCCCCGCTTCCGTTCTCATCCGCAAAGCGGCCGGTGTGGAAAGAGGTTCCAACGAACCCAACAAGAAATTTGTCGCCACCATTACCCGCGACCAATTACGGGAAATCGCCCGGACTAAAATGCCCGATCTTAACGCTAACGACATCGAAGCGGCCATGAATATTGTGGCGGGAACGGCCAGAAATATGGGTGTCAAGATCTCAGACTAAATCTTATTTCGGGGAGAAGTTAAGCTTCGTTATTACCCAAGGAGCAACAAATCAGATGGTAAAAAAAGTTTCACGACGTTTGCAAGATGCCCAGGCTAAGGTAGAAAATAAAGCCTACGAGCCATTAGAGGCACTGACATTATTAAAGGAATTAGCGACGGCGAAATTCGACGAAACCGCCGAAGCTCATATTCGTTTAGGCATCGATCCTAAATATACCGACCAACAACTGCGGACAACGGTAAGTTTACCCAAAGGAACCGGACGCAAGGTGCGAGTAGCGGTGATTACTCGCGGGGAACAGGTACAGGAAGCGAACAACGCCGGGGCCGATATCGTTGGTTCGGAAGAATTAATCGAAGAAATCGCCAAGGGGATGATGGATTTCGAGGTGTTGATCGCCACCCCCGATATGATGCCGAAAGTGGCTAAATTAGGTCGTCAACTCGGTCCGCGGGGTTTAATGCCCTCACCGAAAGGGGGAACCGTAACCACGGATTTAACGGGGGCAATCTCTGAGTTTAAAGCGGGTAAATTAGAATTCCGGGCCGATCGCACCGGTATCGTTCACGTTCAATTTGGTAAAGCTTCTTTTAGTGCCGAAGATCTATTAGTCAATTTGAAAGCTTTACAGGAAACGGTGGACAGAAACCGGCCTTCCGGGGCCAAGGGGCGTTACTGGCGTACAGTTTACGTTTCTTCCTCCATGGGGCCATCGATTCCAGTGGATATTAGCGCCCTGCGGGATCTGAAATTAGCAGAAGGTTAATGACAGTTATTTTTTCTGAAAAGGCCTCCAAGTAATTGGGGGCGTTTTTTGGGGATTTTATCTATTCTAAGATCATTGATTTTCATTTTTGGGTTCTTCTATAATCAATACAGCATGATATTGTCCTTCTTTTAAATTTGAGGGAACTTGTACGGTTAATTGACCTTCATTGTTAACGAATGCTTCAACCTCAATGGTTTTCATGTTAACATATCTCTCTTCATTTTCTGCTATAATCTTAACGGTATAAGCATCTTTATCTGCTAAAGACCGAGCATACTTTCCTCTGACTGCACTTTTTAAATGAGACTCCGTTAAAACCTCAGAATAATCATCTAACATTTCATCATCTTTGAGGGTATCATTCATTACTTTGTTCATAGATTTTTCTTTCATGTTTAGTTACTCTCCTAGCACTAATGATTCTGATCTTTCCTTGTCTTTCAGTATGAACAACTAAAAGCAAGCGGTTTTGACTAGAATAACCAATTGTCAAAAAACGATCTTCTAAGATTGGATGAGTAGGATCATCTAAAGTCAAAGAATAGGTATCTTCAAAGACAGTTTTAGCCTCATTAAAAGAAATATCGTGTTTTCTCAGATTTATCTTAGCTTTGTCTTTATCCCATTCAAAATTAGTCGTCATCATCTTAATTATACACAATAAATAAAATAAGTGGTATAAAAATCGCCCACCCTACTATGGTAAACCGTTAGTTAACTAAAGTGCGCTCGCCTTTGGCTAGATACTTTCGGGATCGCTCTATCTTGATGTTTATAGATGTTGGAAAAAAAACAATAAATTTGTGATACTGTTATCATTTTGACAAGTTATTGATGTTCTTTCTCAAGAAGATCGTCTATTATTAGAAACAAGATTAGAACAAAAGAAACAAAAACAAGAACCTTATGCTTGATCAGATTGGGAAACCACAAAAGCACGAAGAACAACCACAGACAGCCAAGAGAAGAACGAACTGAACAATTAATGAATGCTTGTTTCCCTAATCTTTCTGGTGCAATTAATTGGGAATTTCTGACCGATCGCACCGGGATCGTTCACGTTCAATTTGCTAAAGCTTCCAAAGGCCGCCAAGTAATTGGGGGCGTTTTTTTGGCTTGATCGCCCGATTGATATAGAATCAAAAGGCTACACTCAAGATTAATCGCTTGAATTATTCTCTTGTATCTGTTCTTAAAGCCAGCGTGTGGATTGTAGATTCTCCTAATACCCGTATTTTAGCCCCTAGTGCGATCGCTCTTGGTAACTTTGATGGTTTGCACCTAGGTCATCAAACCGTCCTACAGCCAATTTTTCAGGATGACCCCGCTTATCCCACCGTTGTTAGTTTTACTCCCCACCCGCGTGAATTTTTTACGGGAGAAAAATGGCAATTATTAACTCCTCTAGGGGAAAAGGTGGAGGTTTTAGAGAATTTAGGCGTTAAACAATTAGTTTTACTGCCTTTTTCGGCTGAATTAGCTTCCCTGACTCCCTTGGCTTTTGTCGAACAGATTTTAGTAGAAAAATTACAGGCTAAATCGATCAGTGTTGGTCAAGATTTTCACTTCGGTTATCGTCGTCAAGGTACAGCCGAAGATTTATTACAGATCGCCTCTCAATTTAATATTAAAGTCGAGATTGTTGGTTTAAAAAACTGTCAGTCGGGTCGGATTAGTAGTTCCCTAATTCGTCAAGCTTTGGCAGCAGGAAACGTTGAGCAAGCTGGGCAAATGTTAGGTCGTCCCTACCGTTTAACCGGTCGCGTGGTCGTCGGGAAACAGCTGGGCAGACAATTAGGTTTTCATACCGCTAATCTACAGGTTCCCCCCGATAAATTATTGCCGCGATTCGGGGTTTATTGCGGTTGGGTGCCTCTTGATGGTTCTCGCTTACCGGCAGTTATGAATATCGGTTATCGTCCCACGATCGAGGGAAAAACTATCAGTGTGGAAATCCATTTATTGGATTGGTCGGGCTATGTATATGATCGCATTTTAACGATGGATTTAGTGCAATTCCTGCGACCAGAACAGAAATTTAATTCTCTCGATCGATTAAAAAATCAGATCGAGATAGACTGCGATCGCTCTCGGTTAATTTTAACTTCTGTAACCGACAACTACTAATATTTTTGGTATTCTCTTTCCACTTTACCCACCGCTTTCAATAAAGGAGAATCGAGGGAATCGATCCAATCAGCTACTTCTCGCGCTAATCCTAGAGTAACAATACCTTGAGACGGTGGTAATTGACCAGCTAAAGCCTGACTTTTGATGGTTTTTAGGACAGAAATTAAACCCTCAATCCGAGTCGATCTTTCTGTTTTTCGCATCTGTTCGGCCACGGTAATAGCTTGGTCAATTGATTGAATTAATTCCCTCATGTTCGTTTCCATAATATTCTAGCGACAGGAAAGAGATGTAACCGTTATTGCTCGCCCCTCTCCCCATTGTATATTGGCATCTCGCGAGTCTTTAATAAAAGTTTGCTGACCACCACCGGGATAACAATCAGCCGGATTCTGGGGGGCGACAATTCCTTGATAAACCGTTGTTCCCGCAGGTAAAGTCACTGATACCACTTTGGTCGCTTCGTTGGGAGGAATCCACTTTTGATCGAGGGCTAAATTTCTGATCGCCTCCACATTGGTGGCATATTGATCCGTGGTCAGAAAACGACCTTTTTTGCTATTTTCGTCACTATAATAACGGAAAAAAGTCTGGGGTTTTTCTAGGGTAATTGCCTGACATTCACTATTGCGAAAAGTGATGGCAAGATCTGGAGGAAGGGGACAGGAAGGAGCCTGATCTTGAGCCAATATTTTCCGAGAATTGAAAGTTAAATTTTCGGGTAAACTATTGGTTAATGTACTGGCTGCGATGCCTAAAACAAGACTAAAAACGAGCGAACTGGCTTTCATCTTCATCGATTAAGAGAAATTCTTCTCGATTTTACCGTACTGAACCGACTGAAAATCTTGATTTCGCCCACTGGCAACAATTCTTAACTAATTTTCTTCATGCTCCCAACCCTAACCCCGATTAGCTCCCTAGTAGAAAAATTACCGCCATTGTCTGTCAACTTTCCCCACTGGTTTGGGCAAATTAGGAAAAGAATCGTTAAGATCAAAAAAACTTAACATTAATCTTCTTGACAAAATACCCCATTTGTGCTATGAAAGACGCTATTGATATTTTGATGGAAAATTTGAGCCAGAGCATCGTCGGCCAAACCAAATCGATTCGCATTGTGCTGGTGGCTTTGCTCAGTGGTGGTCACGCTCTCCTCGAAGATGTCCCCGGAGTCGGCAAAACCCTGTTAGCCAAATCCTTAGCGCGTTCAATTAACGGTCGTTTCCAACGGGTACAATGCACCCCTGACCTCCTCCCTAGTGATATCACGGGAACCACGATTTGGAACCCCAACAGTCGCGAATTTGAATTTATCCCCGGCCCCGCTTTTGCTAACGTCCTGTTGGCCGATGAAATCAACCGGGCCACCCCGCGCACCCAATCGGCACTTCTAGAGGTCATGGAAGAAAAACAAGTTACCATCGATGGAGAAGCGCGTCCGGTCCCCCAACCCTTCTTTGTTATTGCCACCCAAAATCCGATCGAATATCAAGGCACTTTTCCGCTTCCAGAAGCACAAATGGACCGTTTTGCCGTTTGCCTGAGTTTGGGTTATCCCAGCGCCACAGAAGAATTAACAATGTTACAAAGACAGCATTCTCAGGAGACGGTTAAATCCCTAGAAGCTTGTATTTCCTTAGAAGAGGTGGGAGAATTGCAAAGATTAGTCAGTCTGGTCAAGGTAGCTCCTACTTTACAGCAATATATCGTCGATTTAGTCCGCGCTACCCGTGATCACGAAGATATTAGTTTGGGAGTCAGTCCCCGGGGTTGTGTGGTTCTGCAAAAAGCAGTTCAAGCTTACGCTTTCCTCGAAGGTCGCGATTATGCTATCCCCGATGATGTTAAGTTGATTACTCCCTACGTCTTCTGCCATCGTCTGATTCCTAGTCACGGTCGTCAAGCTAAAGCTATCGTGGAAAGACTTCTGCAATCGGTGGCGATCGAGGATCGCATCTGTGCTTAAATTTCAGTTATCGTTGAACGGTAAGTTACAGGGGATTTCTAAATTCTGCCAAATTGGTAGAGCCGATCTATATAATTGCTAGTATTACCTTAGCTCACTAAAGACTTGAGTAAAAGTATTTAGTGAGTCCACGGAAAATATGCTCTCAGGAGAAAACAATGTTTTGTTCACAGTGTGGAACCAAAAGTGGACATCTCTAAAAATTATCACCCGATTACAGCTTGCTTTTATTAATCAGAAAGACTTTTAGTCTTAAGATAATATCAGGTCGAGGTTTTGAGAATATTCCGCCTATTGGTTACATTATTGATGATGCAACCCCTCAAGTCACTGATTCTTTAATAGTCGTTAATTCTCACTAAAAATGCTTGTTTAGTCATGACCTTACCTGCCAATTTTTAGACATATTCACTCTGTTTTTATCCTCCTCTAAATGAATTAAGTTTTAATCTTTAAGCCAGATTTCAAGTTGCCCAGGTGGAACTTTATAGCCTTTAGTTGATAAATCTATTAAATTTTTGTCCTCAATCTGAATGTCTTTCTCGGTCTTCAAGAAATCACGCAAATTCTCTGCAAGTGATCGATCTGAAGAATTGGCATATCGAATATCGTTGTTCTTAATTCCGTTCACTTGTTGAATTCCAGGAGCAAGAATCCCCTTGCCTTGTAAAATCTTCTGAAGCTCCTCTGCTGTGCGTCTATCACTCTTATACTGGATATACACAAGTCTGATACCTTTGAGATCATATTCAACTTCAAATGGCGTGGGAAGTGGGGATGTAGAAGTGGATGGGGACGTCGAACACTCTGAATTTTCAAGAAGATTAGCGATAGTATAGGCAGCTCGTGCTTTTCTGTTCTGATCTAGTGAATCAGAGCCACTACTAGGATTTATTGCAGAAATCGATTTAGACTGGCGAGAAATTTGTTCGTTAAGCTTTCTACAAAAAAATTCCTTGCCCGATCTTCTGGTAATAATTGTTCGTGTTGTCTCTATCTCAATAGACCGAGTGGAAGCATTCCTAACTAAGTTACTTAATAATAGTATCGCTGAATCCACAACTTTATCCTTTTCTGGGTTGGGTTGACAATTTATCCAAAGAAATGTGCATTCTTCTTTAATTGGTATGGCTGTATCCAAAGCAATTAAAGCAAAATCCTTCCTTTGCTGCTCATTTTTGGTAAAATCCGAGATTAGCACTTGAATCATTTTTCCTCTCTCCATAGAGTCGGAAATGCTGTCTGCACCCAGTTTAATAACTATTGGAATGAAAACTAAAACGACAGCCCCTAAAAACTTGCTAAATATCTCGAATTTATCCCAATTATCTTTTTTTGAATTCTCATTTTCTAACATCTTAATACCTCGCAATTTCTTAACGTGGTCGGTTACAAATCTCCTATTGAAAAGTTACACAAGAATCTTCCTCTCCGATCCCTCCTAACTACTCCAAAATCACCAACCCCGCCGCCAGAACATTAATCAAAACCGACTTTGCACTGCGCGCTTCCACCGTTACCGACTGACCCACCCACACCGCATCTAGCGATCGCTAATTAGCTCGATTCCGCTCACATACAGAATAAGGTTTACAGCGAATTTTAAAAAGCCTCCCCTAAAAAATTAAACAAACGGTGAGTTTTCGCAGCGTCCCCCCTATTTCTGAAAAAACTCACCAGAAGCCTTTATCTCGCCCCTCACACCTGATCGAATCGGTCTCCTATCCGAACTGTCCCGTATCGACCCATTCACTCTTGATTAGCGACCACCAATCAGTTGCCAGACCATCGAGGACGTACTTGTAGGGCAGCCAGCCGTAGCCGGCGCTTCCCCATCCTGTCCCCCAAGAGTTGCGAATCAGCAAGGCACCGGTGGTTTCAATGCCACCAGGGTTGGTGTTCTTGATCTTAAGGTTGTCGTCGTAACCAACTGCGTCAATGGCGTGACCGCCTTCAACCCGTTCGCCGCGAGTTGGATAGGGGATCTTGCCGCCATTGGTGTTGGCCTGATTGATGGAACTGTAAACAGTAAAGCCAAACATCGAGGGCAGACCTTTCGACAATTCGGTTTTAATCCGAGCTAACAGTGCGTCCCGCGCCGTCCCGGACGGATCGAGGCGGTAGTAGGAAATCGCCTGATAGCTTTGGGCAAAAGCGTAGCAGAATGCCGACGGCTCTTTGTCAAAATCAGCGATATTGTAGGGATAGTATTCTTCTGGTGGTACGCCAAACAAGGTGAGGGCGTACATTGTTGAGCGCAGGAAGGCTCCCGTATCTCCCGTCCAGTGCAACAAGTTGCGCGTCACTTTGTAGAGAAAGAGTCTGGAAGCATCGAGGTGTTTGCCAAAAGCCCGCCGCTCAAAATACTCCACCAGTCCGACCCCGGCGTGGGCCGTACAAGAACCGATAGTTTGTTGATCCTCCATGGGGGAACACCACGGCCTCAAGTCCACGCTGGCTGGCAGCGCTGCTGGGGCAGATGTCGTTGCTCCCACTTTGGCCAGCATTTGCTTGACAGATGGCTGTCCCAAAGCTTGCAGTTTGGATGGTACGCGTTCAGATTGAAAAGTGACATCACGAATATCGGGATAGTCGGGCAACCATCCCATTGCGGGAATTACAAATGTTTCACTCATTTTTCCTTTCCTCCTAAGTTGTTACTCACTAGCCCCCGGCTATCTGAGAAGCCTTTACTCTCGGACTTGGAGCGTGACGGTAAATCGTTCGACAATTGACGGCTCTCCCTGCCACTCTCGCCAGAGCTTAAGCTTTAGTTGCCCTATCCCAGCCCGTTGCGCTTTAAAGGTCAGGACTCTCTGACCGCCCCCGCCGACTCTCGACTCTATGGCAGGGATATAGTCAGAGGCCTGCAGCTTCACTAAATCGCTCCCGCCACCATCGACCGCCCACTGAAAGCCAGTAGTGGGATTCTCGTCGAGGGACAGTAGCAGTAGGTCATTGACCTGCATGGTGATGGATTTGCCGTTGTCAGTGCGAGTAAGGGTTAGCATTGTATATTGGCCGCTCCCTCCTTTCGGTTTCCACTCTGTCGCCCCACAGCCCTGGGAAAAGACTGGGGAAAGCACGAGGATTAGAGTTATGACAATCGCGACGGCCCACCTAAGAGAACGATCCATTATTTTCCTCCCTCGTCTCTATAACGGCCACGGGATTCACTCTCGTTATTGCAGTTGGAAAATCGCGCCAAGCGCAGAAGAAACTGGGAAACGATCTAATTTAATTATCTCTTGCTTTGTCCACCGAGAGATGGTACGATGGGGGTTTTGTAATTTTTCTTGATAATCGCCCTCGCCTACACGCGCCTCAAATCCCCTTGACTAGCAACCCTATCAGTAATTTGAAACAACGCTTCAACGCCCTCCTAGAGGAGGGAATTGCCAGGATCAAAACCCCTAGCGGGGGAATAACAACGACTAGCAATTAAACCCAAAACTAACCACCAGAGGGTACTAACCTGGGGACGATACCAAACCGTATCAAAAAAACCGTGGGCAAGAATTCCAGCCATAGCGGCAATTGCCCCAATTAACCAAAAGCCTTGACTATCCATTTTATCCCGTAAAAGTTTAATTTGATGGATGCCTTGGCCGATAGTTGTGACCAATAACCAGAGGAAACAGGTAAAACCAATGATTCCCGTTTCTACCATGATTTCTAATAGCACAGAATAGGCACTTAAAGCCGTGTATTTTGGCTTCATGAATAGGGGGTAAATTTTCTTAAAAGCATCATTACCCGGTCCGATGCCCAAAAGCGGATAAGTTTGAATCATGCGAATAACTGCATCCCAAACATTAATCCGAAAGTTATTACTACTATCTTCCCGGCCCGCGAAAATACTCATCACCCGAATTCGCAGCGGCTCCACCAATAAAATCGCTCCTAAAATCACCACGGCTAAACCACCTAAAACTAAGGGTAAAAGCCAGGTTTGCCAAAATAACGGTAGATAATTTTTGAACCAATAAAATAATAGCAATAAGAAGACAATTCCTAAGACCATCAAACCAATCCAACCGCCACGACTCTCGGTAAAAAATAAACAAGCACCATTGGCTAAAGTTAATAAAGCCGCTAAAATTTTCGGTAGCCATCCTTGCCATACAAACAAGGATGCACTGCTAAAAGCAATACCGGGTAATAAATAACTAGCTAATAAATTAGGATTACCGAGATAACTATAAACCCTAGTATCCCCCGCTAATTCTGAAGTGGGATCGTTCCAAGTTGCTAACTGTTCCGCACCAAAAATTTGCTGACGAATGCCGTAAACGCTCACTGCTAAGGCGGTTAAAACTAAAGTAGTCAGAATCCAATTTGTCAGGCGTGGTGAGCGCATGATTCGGGCAGTAAAGGCAAAAAAGATGAGATTGAGAGTTAATTTAATTAATCCTTCCAAAGCTGCCATTTTAACGGGAGAAAAAGCCGTAGAAACCGTGGCAATTCCCCAATATAAAAGCACTAAAATGTGAATCGGTGTCACCCCGATTTTGCCTTCATCCACAAGGGTTAAGAGTAGCCAATAACCCGCTATTGCTAACAGCAAAAAACCGATTTGACTGGTGGATAAAAATGGTGCGGTGGCGATAAGGAGAGAGATTAACAGCGCACCCATCAGTTCTGTCCACTGCACAAACCGGCTACCCTGTCGCCATTGACTAAAAAGGCCGACTAAACGATGCAGATAGCTATATTTTGACCAAGAAGCGGGCGAAAAGTTCAATAGGGTGATTTGTTTCCATAAAGTATTCATAGGGTTTTTAGTTGCGGTTGTCACCATCACACTTTGATTAAGATACCGATTGTATCTTAATTGTTGACTCTTGGGGGCCAAAAGAGTTTCAGTCTGGTGTCTGAGGATAGCTTCACACAGTCAAAACCTAATAGCATAACCAGTCTAAGCATGGGGTGAACGTAAAGCTTGACCTAAACGAGTTAAGCCTTGGGAACAGTCAAAACGATCGAGATGTACTTCAATAAATGATAGGCGATCGATGTTACCCTGGGCAATTGATAAAGCCTTTTCTAATTCCCCTTCTGTCCTGACTTGACAACTCCAATTTTCCCCGTTAAATACTGCTGGTAATTGGTGATATTTCCACGGTTGTAGATCATTATAAATATTATCCTGAATTACCCGCTCGATCGTGTAACCATCGTTATTAATTAAAAAGATAATTGCATTGAGATGGTGACGGATAATTGTCGAAAGTTCTTGGGCGGTCATTTGAAAAGCACCATCACCCACAAAGACGATAGGACGAGTATTGGGTGCGGCAAAAGCTACTCCTAAACAGGCGGGAATTGAATAACCAATAGAGAGATAAAATGCTTGACCAATAAAGTCGGTTTTTTGGGGCATTAATAAATCAATTGTGGCAATAATTGCGTCCCCTGTATCGGAAATAACCAAAGATTCTTGAGCAATAAAATGATTCATTCGCTCATAAAAACGAGCATTAGTTAATTTTTGCTCTGGCACGGGTATGAATTCTAAATTCTTCAAGTCGGCCGCGGGTTTAATCTCTAGTGTAGCCGCTTCTTTGTGACTTAGCTTATCAATTAAACCATCGATAAAATTACCTAGAAATACTGGTTGATAAAAGTGATGTTTAATTTTTACTTTCTCCGAATTGGCATTAATCAAATTATTGGGATTTAAATTAGCCGTAAATCCGCCTAAATTCATATCGGACATGATCGCCCCTAAACAGAGGACACAATCGGCATTTTCCACCCGCTGCTGAACGTATTCGCGACTTAATGCCCCCACATAAGTGCCGATAAATTGCGGCTGCATTTCCGAAATTGACGACTTACCTAAAATAGTGGTGGCTAAGGGATAACCCGTTACTTCTAAAAGTTTCAGCAACTTATCTTGGAGTTTAAACCGATGGAATTCTACCCCCGCTAAAATAATTGGTTTTTCCGCTTTTTCTAATAATAAAACCGCTTCTTCAATGGCTTCTTCTAAAGCGGCGGCATCCGTGAGATTATCGGTTAAATAAATTGGCTTTTCTGAGGGGATACAGGGACGATAGACCAGATCCCGGGGAATTTCGATATACACGGGACGTTTGTGATGCAAACAAGCTGCTAAAGTTTGATCGATTTGACTGGCTGCTTGGGTAGAATTAGTGAGAATAACCGAGGCAACCGTGACTTTTTCCATGATCGAAAATTGCAGATTATAATCGCCCGTGGTGTGGTGTAATAATAAATTATCCCGGCGAATCGAGCGATCAGAAGCACCACTAATTACCACCAGGGGAACTCTTTCAGCGTAAGCACCGACCACAGCATTAACCAGGCTAAATCCCCCGACTCCGTAGGTGACACAGACAGCGCCCATACCTTTGACTCGCGCGTAGGCATCGGCGGCATAACCCGCGTTAAGCTCATTACAGGTGCAAACTAATTCGATCGGACTTTCCACCAAAACATCCATCAAATCGAGGACATAATCCCCCGGCACCCCGAAAACATGATTAACCCCTAAACTATGGAGACACTGGCATAAATATTCGCCGATTGTGATCATAGCAATTTTCTCCCCTGTGTTGGCACTTTCACGCCGATCATAACGATTTTTTCAAAAAATAGGCTCATGCCCAGTAATAAACTGGAAAGTAAAAATCAGGAAACCTTGATTATATCTAGGCGATGGTGATCAATGCTATAGTATAAAGTCTGGGGTTTTTTCTTGGGTGTAAAAAAATATCTGCGGCACTTTTTCAGGTATAATTTTTATAGAAGATTCCCTAAGACTTTGGACTTAAATAAGGCTGACTGTTAATGATTTTTACTGAATTAGTTTTGCAAAATTTTGGACCCTACGCCGGTCGTCAAGTGATTAATTTACGTCCTGAAAAAGATAATAGTCCCTGTCCGATTATCCTTTTGGGAGGCATGAATGGCGGCGGTAAAACTACTTTAATGGATGCGATTCGTTTGGCTTTGTACGGTGCGCGGGCAAAGTGTTCTACTCGCAATAATTTAAGTTATGCCGAGTTTCTCAGTCAAGCAGTTAATCATCAAGCTTCCCTCATCGATCAAGCTAGAATTGAACTGGCTTTTGAACATCTAGTTAATGAACAATGGCGACAATATCGTATCGTTAGATACTGGACAAAACAGCCCAAAGATGGTAGAGATACCCTCGGTATTTTAGATGAAGATTGGCCCGATCCCGCCCTAGCTAACACTTGGGATGAATATATTGAAACTTTATTACCTTTGGGTATTTCTAACCTCTTTTTATTTGATGGGGAACAGGTAAAAGAATTGGCAGAACAGGATGTACCTCCTGACAGCGTTAAGGATTCGATGCAGACTTTATTAGGGTTAGAATTAGCGGAAAGATTAGCAGTTGATCTTGATATTTTAGCTGGTCGCAAGCGCCGGCTATTAGCAGCAGAAAATGAACTGGCAACTATTGAAGCTATTGAGAAAAAATTAGCTCAGTACCAAGAAGATTTGGAATTGGCTAGACAAGAGATGGAAACTCAACAAAAAAATTTAGATTTGGTTAGAAATGATTTTGATGCAGTCTCGGATAAATTTCGCATTGATGGCGGAAAAATTGCCGCCGAAAGAAGTCAATTAGAGAGCAGAAAAAAGGATTTAGATAAAAAGTTAGATAAACAGAGAGAATATTTAGGTCAATTGGCAGGGGAATTTTTACCCTTAAAGTTAATTTTTCCTCTCCTAGAAGCGGCTAAAATTCAGGGAGAAAAAGAGCTAAAATTTCAATCGTCTCAAGTCGCTCAATCGGTTTTAGAATCCAGAGATAAAAAGTTACTTGCTTATTTAGAACAACTGAATTTAACTTTAGAACAATTAGAGAATATTAGAGAATTTTTACAGCAAGAAAATCAGTTTTTAGCTGAGGATAGCGATTCTTTGATTACTCCTTACTTAGATTTAGACGAGGAGGCGATCGAGTTATTAAATCGAGTCTTAACCCATCAACTACCGGCACAAATTAACCTCGCTCATCAAGCAATGTCACAATTAAGAAATCTGGAAGCTGACTTAGATAATTTAGAGCGAGAATTAGCAGTAGCAGCCTCTCCCGAAGAATACGAAACCCTGAGTAATAACTTAAAAACCGCTCAGAAAAAGTATCTAAATGCTCAAGCAGAATACGAGCAAAGCCACAAAAATTATGAGGAAATCAAAAAGAAAATTGAGAAAACTAAAAAAGAATTATTTGCCTATAGTGAGAAAGCTTTAGAATCGCAAAGTAACGAACATATCGTCAATGCTATTGTCAAAGCACAGCAAACTTTAAAAGTGTTTAAAGAACGCTTAACTTTAAAAAAATTAAATAGATTGGAGGGAGAGGTGGCGGAATGTTTTCGTTATTTATTGCATAAGTCCGATCTGGTGCAGAAAATAGCGATCGATGCTGATACTTTTGGTCTATCTCTCTTTGGTCCCGATGGACAAAATGTGCCTAAACACCGTCTTTCTGCCGGAGAAAAACAACTATTAGCGATCGCTTTTTTGTGGGGATTAGCGCGAGTCTCCGGACGAGATTTACCCATCGCTATCGATACACCCCTCGGACGTTTAGATTCTTCCCATCGCCATAATTTAGTTGAACGTTATTTTCCCGCCGCTTCCTCTCAAGTCATCCTCCTTTCTACCGATACAGAAATTGGACAAAATGAGCTACAATTATTAGAAGAACAGCAAGTAATCGCCAGAAAATACCTGCTAGAATACAATTCCCAACAACGTCAAACTACTATTCACCCCGATCGCTACTTTTGGTAAGATTATGACTGAGATAAATTGCCAAAAAATCCTCGCCCAATTAATTCAACACCAATCAACCAGTCACCCCTACGAGAACTTAAAAAATAGTTTAGCGGCAGCCGATGGGTTTGATACAGACTTGAATCAGTTATCAGTTGACTGTTTACCGATCACTGAAAAAAACTTCCCACTTTCCACTATCCTATTAAACAGAATTGAGAATAACTAACTATTTTCTCATCGTTCAGAGCGAGGTAAAATTATAGATTATGGAATCACCGATCGAACGTTTTCGACTATCTCAAACCGCCAAAGATAGCCTAATAAAATTAAAACGCTACACCAAAATTGACCAATGGAATATCCTTTGTCGTTGGGCTTTTTGTCGTTCCCTTGCCGAACCGAGTCTCCCCTCTCCCGTTCCCATTCCTGCCGATAGCAATGTAGAATTATCCTGGAAAGTATTCGGGGGAGAAATGGCCGATATTTTCTTAATTGCCCTCAAACAACGTTGTCATCAAGACGGATTAGCAACCGATAAAGAAACTCTAACTCAACAATTTCGCTTACATTTACATCGCGGTATCGGTTATCTTGCTGGGGATACAAAGCTAAAAAAAATCGATAATTTAATCGAATTAGAGAGGGAAAATCTCAGAGAATCTTAATCAAGAATGATCTGTTTTCAGGGTGAGCGCATCTCAAACGCTATCGACAATTGACCAACTTTGTGATAGTATTTAAAGAGGAGGGGCTATCGGGGAATAAGAAAAAATGGAAAATTTAATCAAGGAAGCACTAAGCCATCGAGCGATTAATCACCCCTATTTACTTGCTTTAGAAAAAGGGGAATTTCAACATATTGATGAAGTTCTGAAAGACTTTGCCAGTCAATACGGAGCTTATAGTGACTGGTTTTCCCGTTATTTAACAGCAGTAATATCAAAGCTAGAAAATCCCACTCATCGAAATCGCCTACTGAAGAACTTAGCCGAAGAAAACGGACATCTACACGATGAAGATATCAAAGCAATTCGTAAATTAGGTATTAAGGACGAGTGGGTACAGGAAATTCCTCACCCACAGTTATTCAAGCGTTTTCAAGAAGCGATGGGAGTAGATAGCACGCCAACGCCTTGTGTTGAAGTGGAAATCTGGCGTGAATCATTCTTATCGCTGCTCCAGAATGGAAGTTCACTCCAAGCTATTGGAGCGATAGGTTTAGGGACTGAATCTGTTGTTAAATTCATCTACAAACACATTATTGAAGCGATCAAAAAACATACATCATTATCCTTAGAGCAATATGTATTTTTTCCTTTACATACAGAAGTGGAGGATGAACACGGCTTAACTTTAGTTGAGATTGCTAAAGAATTAGCCAGTGAAAGCGAACAGGCTGTTCTGGAATTACGGAAAGGAATGTTAAAAGCCTTAAATCTACGTGCTGCTTACTGGGACAATATGTATGAACGTGCGTCGGCACTAGATAAATTTTTGACATCATCAGATCAACTCAAGATTGTTACGCTGTTCACTAAAATGATTAAAAGCCAAAAGCTTTCTAATCAGGAACAGGAACTTTTATTGCCTCAAATCAATGAAGTGCGTAGGGGATTGACGGAAGACTTATCTACTGTTCCAGTGGAAAAACTACTACCCGGATTGAGTTCACTTTTGCTATACGGGATGCAAAGGGAAAAGCACAAGGAAGAAGTTCTGAACTTGTTAGATTGGCTTACAGAACCATCTGGTGAATGCAAATGTTCTCAAACAATATTAAGGCTTGCATCACAACTTTACCATGATTTTCAAACGGTGCGACTGGGAGCATTGACCGAAAAAATTAATGAACAAAAAAGCTTGACTCATGTGCAAGCAGCTAAGGAGCTTATTTCAACAATCAGCGCCAGCAACTTAGAAGCTTTATACAACAATAAGGTTGATCAACTCAATATTGATTTTAACGTATTTCGCTTGCCATTTGCTCTAGAAGTTTTAGATGCACGCGTAGTTATAGTCAAGCCAGGAAAAACGAATGAAATGCACCGACATGCACATGAAACCGTATTTGTATTTCTTCAGGGTCAAGGAAAAGTTATTGTTGATCAATACGAAAACGAAGTCGAACCGGGTACTTTTGCTGTTATTCCCCGTTGGTGTGTGCATCAATCTGTGAACTTAGGAGAAGAAGAGCTAATTTTTCTGGCGATAGCTGATTTCGGATTAACTGGCAAAAGTTTCATGGGCAATTACTTACACAGTGCTAGACTAAAACAAAATTAGTGCAAATTTTATCACGTTAGATAGGTATGAAAGCAACACAAGAAACCCAAAAAATTTACGACGAAAGCGCAGGAGACTGGCAACGAGTAGAACCGATTTTGCTTTCTGATTACTCCGCGCGTCCGTTTGTCATTGATTTATGTGAACCGATTGTCAACAAGAATATATTAGATCTAGGCTGTGGGGAAGGTTATGTAGGAAGAGAGTTAATTAACCGAGGCGCTCAATATGTTCATGGGATTGATATTTCATCGCAAATGATCGAGCGGGCCTTGATTCAAAAAAACGAGTATCAGATTACTAATGCTTCTTATGAAACTGGTGATATTCGTGATTTTGCGGTCACTGAGTCCGAACAATACGATTTAGTTCTGGCTATGTTTTTGTTCAACTACTTAAATGTTTCAGAAACTATTAGCACGATGCAAAAAGCCTACCAACTTTTGAAATTCGGTGGATATTTCCTGTTCGCCGTCCCCCATCCCTCTTTACCTTTTCTGAAAAAAGATAAGTTTCCGTTTTATTTTAAACCGAAAGCCGGTTATTTTTCTGGGCGCAATCAATTATTCCCCGGTGAGATTTGGCGCAGAGATAGAAAAGCCGTCGCCGTGCAATGTGTTCATAAAACTATGGAAGATTACTTCACATCTCTTCGTTTAGCAGCCTTCACAAAAATGCCAGAAGTTTATGAACTAAAAATTAATCAGGAACATTTAGAACTAGACCCAGAATTTTTTACTCCGCTTATTGACCTTCCCCTTCACGTTGCTTTCAAAATTCAAAAATGATTATACCAATTTCTGATCCTAATATTTCATTACTGACTTGGAAAAAATTGCCTGATCCTTCTCAACTATTTTTTCATTTACCAGAATCATTAGTCTCAGATTTACTAAAAAGAAGCAATCACAAATGGCTTGAAAAACCCAACGAAATAGGACAGGAAACAGTCAATAAAAATCTTGATTTTTTCCTACCATTTCGTGAGAAATTGCTCCAGGAACCAGGAATAATTATTTTCCGATTAGAACCCGCATTAACAGAAACGGAAATGCGATTAATTTATGCTTTCATTTCTCGCACTTTTGGACTGCTAAACCACCGCTATGGCTATTTTTTTGATGTAATCGATCGAGGAATGGATTACACTAAAGAAGCTATACCCGTTTCGATGACGAATGCAGAAACTGGCTATCATACCGATAGTACAGCCAAAAACTACTTCCCTGATATTGTTGGCTTACTGTGTCTTGCTGCCGAGGATGAGGGAGGAGATTCCCTGGTAGTAAACGCCGCCAATTTGTATCAATATTTCTGGCAACACCATACAGACCTAGCTCCCTATCTTTACGAACCTTTGGCGCGGGATGTGATTACACCGGGAGAGATTAATTCTCAAGAAGCTATTCAAAAGAATAATTTCCCCTTATTCTCAGCCGATTCTCAGGGTCTGGTTTTTCGTTATATGCGGTACTGGATTGAAGTCGCTTACTCCAAACTGGAAATAGCGCAACCGGAAGCTATCACAAAAACACTTGACATAATCGACAACTTTTTTTCAGAACCGGAAAATACAGTCCGCTTCAAAATGAAAAAAGGTGATGTATTTTACGTTAATAATCGCTTTTTATGCCACAATAGAACCGCTTTAAAAAATTCAGGAAAACCTCGACAGATGGTGCGTAGTTGGATTAACCTTTAAACAAAATACGTCCAGGCGAGAAAGTGGACCGGTCAAGGTACAGATTACGATGACCTCAACCTCCTTTTCACCCCTTCAGTGCTTCAAACTCACCTTAAAAAACCTTCGGTCGGCCTAAAGTAGTGATGTAGATAACTGCTTCATCCCAGGGAATTCCTAACACCTCATTAACTTGATCATCAAAAAAACCACCGATACCACTAACCCCTAACCCCAGATGAATAGCGGCTAAATTTAATCTCTGTCCCAAATGACCCGCATCTGCATGAAGATAACGATAAACTCGATCGCCGTATTTAGCCACTGCTTTTGACAGATCCGCCGTATGAAAAACCACAGCAGCCGCATCCCGTCCCAAATCCTGACCTAAACAGAGATAATGTAACTCTTGCCGGAAATTTTTAAAGCGAATTTGCCGCAATTCTTGGGCTTTGGGAGCATAATAATAACAGCCTTCCTCTAATCCGGTTACTGCCGAAACAGCGATAAAAGTTTCCAATAAATCCAGAGCAAAATAATCGGGATTGGGATCGAGATTTTGGCCGGCATAATCTTGGGGTTGATAGGTGAAATGCAGCAGCGCTCGCAATTCGTCTAAACTGAGACTAGCGCCACTATAAGCGCGGGTAGATCTGCGTTTAAGAATCGTACTTTCGAGATCGATTAAATCTTCCCCCCAATTGACGGGACGGGATGTCACGGAAACTTTTAGACAAAAAGGAAAATTATATTTATCTTCCCAATTAGAGGGGGTAATATTTGCTTCTATCTTCTCATCTGTAGCTATGATAGTGGCTCGGTGTAGGGAGTTTAATAATTCTCCCTCGGTAATTTCGGGATAAAGAGTCGTGGTTGCCGAAGGGAGTGCCGTGGTACTATGGGGGAGATTTTGCCGGATATTGAGCAGATCTGCCAAAGGAATCACCGTCATGACACTTTCTTTCTCGGAATCGAGATAAAGCAATTCATTCATCTGGCTATCGTTAAAACCACCGATTAAATGGGCGCGATAGTCATTAATCGAGGCTGATAGCTCAATATTGCCCAATAAATGCCCTGTATCGAGGAAAATACGTCGATAAGCTCGATCTTCGTAGCGCCAAGCAGACCGATAAAAAATGGCACTGGTAACTACAGCGATATCGGTATTTTCTAAAACAGGATTCCAGAAACAAGCACATTGTAGGTTCGTCCAGACATCACTTTCCCAGAATAAAAGCAGCGAGTGACTTTGACCTTGGTAGCTGTAGAGACCGGCGGGTAAAAATTCCGTGCCACGGGAGATCAGATAGACCTCGGCGGGGTATAATCCACCAGCAGAGGGTGCGGAACGTAGGTACAAGGGACTCCCCATAGTGGCAATTTTGGCAGTTAACCCATAGCTACAGCCCAAAATTCGCGATATACGTCGCCAAAAGTCTCCTTTTTGGGGAACCGTTTGACGGGAGAGGTAGGGTTTGAGATCGAAAGTCTGACCGATTTTGTATTCTTTGAAGGGATAGGGTTGTTGACTCCAATCAAGACCTTTACTTTTTGAGGCGATCGTCTGGGGGTCGTATTTGGTACGCTCGTGGTAGTATTCGGCGATCGAGATTGGCTGATCTGGCATGATAAAGATAGGCTGTCTAAGCTTTACTTTTTAGTGTAATATCGATACCCCCCAAAAAATCAACCAGCCAGAGAGTCGATCGGCTAAAAGTAAAGATAATTACAAATTTCACCTACATAAAATCTATGGAAATTATCGCTGTTTTACTGGGAGTTTTCGGTTTAGGGACAGGTGCGGGTTTATTGGTCATCCGTAACTATTACCATATCTGTCAACCGAGCGAAGTCTTAATTTTTGCCGGCAGTCGTCGTCCCACGGCCACGGGCAAAACCATCGGTTATCGTTTGGTAAAAGGGGGCAGCAGCATTCGTTTACCTATGCTAGAACAAGTGTATCGGATGGACCTGACCAACATGATCATCGATCTCAGGGTGGTTAATGCCTATTCTAAGGGCGGTGTGCCGTTGATCGTCACCGGGGTGGCGAATATTAAAATTGCTGGGGAGGAACCGATTATTCATAATGCGATCGAGCGTTTATTGGGCAAGAAACGCAAGGAAATCGAACAATTGGCTAAAGAAACCCTTGAGGGGAATTTGCGCGGTGTCTTGGCCAATTTAACCCCAGAACAAGCGAACTCCGATCAGATCGCTTTTGCCAAAAGTCTCTTGGAAGAAGCGGAACAGGATCTGGAAAAATTGGGTTTAGTTTTGGATAGTTTGCAGATACAGAATATCTCTGATGAGGTGCGTTATCTCGATTCGATCGGACGGAAGCAAAAAGCCGAATTACAGAGAGATGCCCGGATAGCAGAAGCAAAAGCCCGAAAAACATCGATTATCAAGGATTCCGAGAATCTACGCCTCACCGCTTTGCGTCGTATCCAAAAAGATTTAGAAATAGCCAAAGCTGACGCAGAAAAACGGGTGCGCGACACTCAAACTAAGCGCGGCGCCATGATTGCCGAGGTAGAATCGGTGGTTATGTCCGATTTAGCTAAAGTACAGGCCGAAGTGGCGGTACAAAACGCCCGCATTAAGCAGGTGAAACAGCAATTACAAGCGGATGTGATCGCACCTGCCGAGGCCGAATGTCAACAAGCGATCGCAAAAGCCCGGGGGGAAGCGGCCAAAATTATCGAACAGGGGAAAGCGCAAGCGGAAGGAACCAAAAAATTAGCGGCTTCTTGGCAAGGAGCGGGAAATAACGCTAAAAACATCTTTTTATACCAAAAATTGGAGTTATTGCTTAAATTAATGGTCGCTAGTGTCCCAGAAGTGCAGGTGCAAACGGTGACGGTAGTGGACGGGGGTGATGGTAATCTTGTCCCGAAAATGACTGCTTTTGCCGAACAATTGCGTCAAGCTACCGGAGTGGATCTGGTACAAATGGCTAATCGCATAGCACAAACCGAGCCATCTGTCAAGGGTAAAGACACAAATTTTGATTTTAAACAATTGCCCTCTTGAATCAGTGATCAGGAGACAGGAGACCGGAGACTGGAGACTGGAGACCGGATTCAGGAGACAGGAATAGATTATTTTATTTATTCTCCCCATCTCCCCATCTCCCCATCTCCCCATCTCCCCATCTCCCCCTCTCCCCATCTCCCCATCTCCCCATCTCCCCATCTCCCCATCTCCCCATCTCCCCATCTCCCCATCTCCCCATCTCCCCATCTCCCCATCTCCCCATCTCCCCATCTCCCCACACCCC
>NZ_JADBTZ010000004.1:0-8405 GCF_020245885.1 Microcystis sp. M165S2
CCAACCCCCAACCCCCAACCCCCACCGAAAAACTTTTTCAGCAGACCCTAGATAAATGTCTGTAGAGACGTGGTTAACTGCGTCTCTATTTGAATTACCGATAACTAATCACTGTTAAACTAATCACTGTTCACACTCTGGACAGTGAAAAAATGCAGATCCGAAGAAAACACCCCAATCCTGCCGTCAAAGTTGAGAGTTTGAGTTATGTGGTGAAAGTGCCGGAGGCACAACCGCAAAATATTTTAGAAGAAATCGTTTGGCATAAAGAGATGGAAGTCGATAAATTGCGCGAACGGTTGCCTTTATTAGAATTACGCCAAAAAATAGCCAATACTGCGCCACCTTGCGACTTTTTAGCCGCCTTAAAACAGGGGAAAACCCAACCCGCTTTGATTGCCGAAGTGAAAAAAGCTTCCCCGAGCAAGGGAGTTATCCGGGAAGATTTTGATCCTGTAGCGATCGCCCGTACCTATGAACAGGGGGGAGCCACTTGTTTATCAGTCCTAACCGATAGTAAGTTTTTTCAAGGTAGTTACGAAAATCTTACCCTCGTCCGGCAAGCGGTATCTTTGCCCCTATTATGCAAAGAATTTATCCTTTATCCCTATCAAATCTACTACGCTCGCTCTAAAGGAGCCGATGCTGTCCTTTTAATTGCCGCTATTTTAAGCGATCAAGACCTAGCATATTTTGTCAAAATTGTCAAGGGTTTAGGGATGACAGCTTTGGTAGAGGTGCATAGTTTGGCCGAATTCGATCGAGTGTTAGCCATTGAGGGAATCGAACTAATCGGCATCAATAACCGCAATTTAGAGACATTTAAAGTCGATTTAGACAATACTCGCCAATTACTAGAAGCCAGGGGTGAACAGGTGCGAGAAAAAGGTATTCTGATCGTCAGCGAATCGGGATTACACCAGGCTGCAGATCTAGCCACAGTGAAGCAAGCGGGAGCAAATGCGGTTCTAATCGGCGAATCTTTGGTAAAACTGCCCGATGCTGCCGTCGGTATCCAGAAACTCTTTGAAAATCGGGAATAGGAGTTAGGAAGTGGGGAAGTGGGGAAGTGGGGAAGTGGGGAAGTGGGGAAGTGGGGAGTGGGGAGATGGGGAAGCTATCTCATCACCCTATCACCCCAAAACCCCATCACCCCAAAACCCTATCACCCTATCTCCTGAATACTGACTCCTGACACGGCTATCTGCCGGGATATAATCAGAGTTTGCCGAATCTTAAATCATCCCCTCAGAATTGATGCGATCGAGATTTGGTTTTTTATCTTTTTAAATATGGCCCAACGAGAGAGGACGAACCATGGAAAATAAAAATATGTTGATGATTCCCGGCCCGACACCAGTGCCGGAAGCGGTATTATTGGCTATGGCTAAAGCACCTATAGGTCATCGGACGGGTGCTTTTAGCAAGGTAATCGCCGAATTAACCGAAAATCTTAAATGGTTGCATCAAACCAGTGGCGATGTTTTAATGCTAACTGCTTCGGGAACCGGTGCCATGGAAGCGGGAATTATTAATTTTCTCAGCCCCGGCGATCGAGTTTTGGTGGGGGATAATGGTAAATTTGGGGAACGTTGGGCGAAAGTGGCGAAAGCATACGGCTTAAATGTGGATGTCATTAAGGCAGAATGGGGTAAACCCCTAGATCCAGAGGCATTCACCGCTAAACTGACCGAAGACAAGGAAAAAGCCATCAAAGCGGTAATTATCACCCATTCGGAAACTTCCACCGGGGTTCTCAATGACTTGGAAAGCATTAACAAAGCGGTAAAAGACCACGGGGAAGCTTTAATTATCGTCGATGCTGTCACCAGTTTAGGAGCTTATCATATTCCCATCGATGAATGGGGTTTAGATGTGGTCGGTTCTGGTTCCCAGAAAGGTTATATGATTTCTCCCGGTTTAGGTTTTGTTTCCGTGAGCAAAAAAGCTTGGAAAGCCTACGAAACCGCCAAACTGCCCCGTTTTTATCTAGATTTAGGCAAATACAAAAAAGCCACCGATGAGGATAGTTCCCCCTTTACCCCTCCAGTTAACCTGATGTACGGTTTACAAGCTTCTCTGCAAATGATGAGAAGGGAGGGATTAGCGGCAATTTTCGCCCGTCACCAACGCTTAACCCAGATGACGCGGGCCGGTATGCGCGCCCTGGATTTGCCCCTCTACGCGGCGGATTCCTGCGCTTCCACGGCGATTACTGCGGTGGCCCCCACTCTGGTGGATGCGGAAAAAATTCGTTCGACTCTCAATAAAAAGTTCGACATCGCTGTCGCTGGTGGTCAGGATCACCTCAAGGGTAAAATCTTCCGTATCGGTCATTTAGGTTTTGCTAGTGAGCGGGATATCCTCACAGTTATCGCTGCCATTGAAGCGACTTTAATCGAGTTAGGTGTCGAAGGTGTCACCCCCGGTGCTGGTGTGGCTGCGGCTGCTTCTGTCATGGTACAGGGTTAATCTTGGGTTTATTTTTCCCCTTCTCCCCAGAGAGGGGGATTTTGGCGGGAAAATATACTTTATAGTATGATTAACTCCCAATCCAACTTTAAAAACCCTGTTATGAATTGCTTCCCCCGCTCGGCACTCACTCACTCTCCTATACCTTTTAAACAGGATTTAGTATGACTTGATTGCGGGCCGATTTGGGGCAAATGCAAAGCCGGATCCTGCGCTGTCCAACCGACGGGAGTATCTAAGCGCACTTCAAAATGAAGATGGGGGGGAATAATATCTGGTTGTCCCGTGGTGCCAACCGTGCCGATAACGTCTCCTGCTCGTACCCGTTGGTCAATTCTCACTGTAACCCTGCTTAAATGAGCATAACGGGTCTGCCGGCGACCTAAATGATTAATTACTACCAAATTACCATAGGCCCCTTCCTGACCCACATAAATCACTAGACCATCTTCGGCAGCTAGAACTGGTGTACCAACATCGGCGAGAAGATCAATACCACTATGAAAGAGATTTTTCCGTTCCGTGGGGCTTTTTTGCCAACCGTAGGCTAATCCGACAGTGCTGGCAAAGGGTAAGGGATAAGAACTTAATCCAGTATAATCCGATCGCTTGCCGGCGGCGGACCAATTGGTGCCGGGGATAAAAACTATTGTCGGCTGGCGACCACAACCGTTAAGCTCAAAGAGTATATCGGCACGAATACCATAGGCCGCTTCTAAATCGCGCCAAGTGGAACCCCGGGGTGCTTCGATGCGAATGCCGTTCATCGGGGGAATGAAGATTTCTTTCCCGACGGGGGCCAAACCATTTTTGAGAATAGTCGGATTGAGTTTAATTATCGTTGCGGGGATGAGAGCGTATTTTTCGGCGATTGAGGCGATTGTTTCTCCCGCTTGGATTTTATGGCGTTGTAACCTTGATAAAATCGGCAGGGGACAAACATTATCAGACCCTTGGGCAAAAATTAATTTTTGATTCAAGGTCAAAAAACCTAGACAAAAAAACAAAATTGTGCTAGAGAAACTTAGCCAACTTTTCTCACTTTTGATTCTCCGACCCATGACCATAAAAAAGCGATTTCTTGACTACAAAACCCGGAGAATACTAGGAATACTGTCAATAGCTTCTAAAGACTCTATTGCCGCTAAAGCGTTGCGGAAATTACCCTCGCGCACATCGTGGGTGACAACGACAATTTCGGCTAAATCACCCCTAATACCAATTTGTACCACGGATTCTAGACTAACCCCATGGTCGCCGAAAGCCATACCTAAATGACCGATTACCCCCGGCACATCGCGACAGAGAAAACGAGCATAAAAACGGGTCGATAAATCCTCCATCGGGGCGATTTGACAATAATGCTGGTGAATACAGCTTAAAAGCGGGTCAAGTTCCTTGGTTTTGCCACTACTTTTTAAAATTCCGACGATATTCATCACATCCGATACTACCGCGCTGGCCGTCGGTCCGCTACCGGCACCGGGTCCATAAAACATCACTTGCCCCAAGGGTTCCCCCTCGACGAGAATAGCGTTATAGACTCCGTTAGCATTAGCGAGGGGATGAGTTTTCGGTACTAGGGTCGGATGAACCCGCAACTCTAGGGTATCGGAATCCTCCTTAACCGTATCTTTTGCGATCGCTAATAATTTAATCACAAATCCCAGTCTATCAGCGTAGGCGATATCGACGGCGCTAACTTGCCGGATACCTTCACAGTAAACATCTTCCCGTTTTACCCGACCTCCAAAACCCAAAGAAGCTAAAATGGCAATTTTATCGGCCGCGTCGAATCCATCCACGTCCGCAGTGGGATCCGCTTCTGCATAGCCTAATTCCTGAGCTTTGGCCAGCACTTCGCTAAAATCTGCCCCTTTTTGGCTCATTTCCGTGAGAATATAGTTAGTTGTGCCGTTGACAATTCCCATGATACTGCTGATGCGATTAGCACCGAGGGATTGTTTTAAGGGTTTAATGACGGGAATTCCACCACCCACGGCCGCTTCTAGGAGGACATAAACCCCTTTTTCGTTAGCCTTGGCGTAGATTTCATCACCAAAACGGGCAATAACCGCCTTATTTGCCGTAACAACGTGCTTTCCCGATGCGATTGCTTGGAGAATTAAAGAGCGCGCCGGTTCCAAACCCCCCAATAATTCGACAATAATATCAATTTCGGGGTCAGTAACGATCGATTCTAGGTCAGTGGTCAAAATATGGGGAGAAAGCTCGATTTCTCTCGGTTTATCTAGGGTTCTAACTCCCACTCGTCCAATGGTAATCTCTTTGAGTACGGGATGACGACCAAAAGGATCAAGGAGGATTTTCGCTGTTCCCGTCCCCACAACCCCGAAACCGAGTAAACCAATCTTAAAGGTCACGCTTTTATCTCCTGCTAGTCCGACGCAAAAAATACTAATGGCCAAGCCGTCGCCATTGTCGATTTTATCATTACAAGGTCTTTGACGGTGGGTTTTCTTTTGCTGGGGTTCAAGGCCTGAGGATGATAAATATTCAGTATTTTTGTATTAAAATCAAGCCAATCTCGATCAAGTTTAAACGCTTATCCTGTAATTGTTATTGATTTTATTGACCGATATAGATATTCGGCAATGTCAGTAACATTTTTGATCATAACTCTAATTTCTGATGATAATAACCCTCTATATAGTTGATATTTTTGAACAAATCAATCGACTCTTTCTGAGCAAAGAGCCATGTTAGCATTATTAGTTAGGGTAATTTGACTCAACTGCACGAGCAACTAAGTTATCCAGCCCCAATTACCATACCAAAGAAATAGAATGGATAAAAAATAGGTAAACAAGAATAACAGAAACCCATAAAAATAACGATTTTTTTGGCTCCCATATCCTTGCTCTAAGATTGTCCCCAACATCTCACCGTATTCCCCACCTACATCTACTAGGGTTTGAAATTCAGAGAAATTATACACAGCTAAAATAGCCTTCTCCTTCGAAAAAGAAAAACTATTCATCGACTGTTCAAAAATCTCTGCATCTAGCGGATGGGTTTGAAAATATTCAAAGACCCCCATCCCAAACAGATCATCAAAGGATGGTTGTCCCGTTTTAATACTATATAACACATTTCCCCCGGCTTGATAATGGGGGGCCTCTCCTAACATAATCGCTGTCGCTTTTACTGACCGGGGATGGTCACTAGATAAATGTTCGGCTAAGGGGGTTAGTCTCAGTTAGGGAGGCTAACTCTTGACAAGATTTCGCTCCCTTGCTTAAATGCTCGGCTAGACTCAATTTAGCCGCAGCATAGATAGCTTGAGATAGCCAGTAACCCGAAATCATTTGGGTTAATTGAAGATGAAGAGGGAGTTCAGGTAAGGACATAATCAACTTTTGTGGGAATAAAGTTAAACAGTACCATATAGGATAAGCTGCCCGCGCATTTAAATTGCTGGTTGAGATGAGGCAAGAGTCAACAGGAAAGGGATTGGGGGAGATTCAGCTAATTTCTAAGCGCGAGTAGAGAGAAAAATAAAGCCCTTGCATTACAGCACTCGGTAAAGTTTCCATGAAATTAATTTCTAAGCGCGAGTAGAGAGTTAAACGAGGAACTAAAGCAGGGGAGCTGCTGAAGTTCGCCGGAACTTGGCAAGGCAACAACTGGGAAGAGTGCCTCGAATTCGTCCAGGAAACTCGTTCTCAAGCTCAATTCTAAGTCTTATTACAAGGCTACAAGGCTGTTCCATGTTTCCTTCTATTTATTGAATTTTAACATTTAATTTATAGGTGGCATTGCCACGAGTTCCCCCTACAATTATTTCATAATTTCCAGTAGCCGGTAATTTTAAACTAGATTGGGTAGCTTCTGTTTTCAAAATTTGCCCATTCGGTGCAATCACATCGAATACGGCATTATTTTCTAATGCTGTAATTTTCAGATCCATTCTCTGTCCTTGATTCGCTCTTAATAAATAAATATCTTGACTCCCTCGAACAACCGATTGATTAACTGTAGTGGTATTAGTTCCTGGGGCAAACCGAATTTGAGACACTAAACAAGGTTGTTTTTGATAAACGACTCGTCCCGTATTCAAAGAATCTGAAGTTAACGTCCATGTTTCTTGAGTTGTTTGAGTATCTAACTCAATTTTTGTCTTGATATTTAAGTTTAAATGATTTCCATTTTTCCTTCCTTGTAAGGTTTGAGTATAGGAACTATAATAAGATTCTTGTTCATTATGAATCGTAGCTTCTACCCGACCCGTGACTTGATTTCCCTGAATATAAATCCTCGCCGTAGAATCCAGATCATCATTAGCGACTGAAAAACAATAACCTTGAATCGAATAAGCGCTAGACGCTTGAGCAACTTGTCGGGGTGGATGATTTGCCATCCTAGGTGTAACATTCAGTAAACTTGCAAAAATGACTACAGATCTTAATAATTTGATCATCATAACTGACTCATGGTTAAAGGTTGATTGATCACTGATTACTGATAGTTTCCATTCAATTAATTTCTAAGTGCGAGTAGAGAGCTACCATCACCAGACGGTTCACTCCGTCCGTTGTCAGGCATTCGGCTCAAATCTTTTTTGCCCTTCCATTTTCCGCCCCAATTCATTTGCCCATCTCGTCCCTTGTTACCGCGTTGCCAACATCCGATCGTGAGCCACGCAACGTTCCGGTTGCCAGTAAAATGGCGAGGTTGGCAATGCCTGTCCTTGTGTCGCTTGTGTCGTCTCACGCAGGATTGGGTTTGCGAGGATAGAGCTGCTCGGCGCGGTTGAACAAGATCCAGCTGGTCAGAATGTACTTGTCGTGCGACTCGGGCACATTGCCGCGATGGGTGTGGGTAAAACCGGCGGGAGCGATCACCATCGTCCCAGAGGTCGGCTTGAGCTTCCGTTCTTGGTACAAGAACTCCGTCTCACCACCGCGCTCTACATCGTTCAGATAGAACATAAACAAAAGGACGCGATGGAGCGTCTCAGCAGCTGGGTCGCGAGGATAGATTTCCGAATGCCAGTAGTAGTAACCCCCGAGACTCTTCGAGTATTTCTGAACGTTGATCGCTCCCGGTCGAAACACTCTGAACAAATACTCGCCGAGTTCTAGGTCCGATGCCGCCCCAACATCCGAAGCTGTTAACGCCCTGACCAGTCCGGTAGCCGGATCTTGCAAGCTCAATGCAAACGCACTCGTGATCAGATATGGATACTTGCGAATGTACAACATCAGGTGACGCAGTGTGCTGTCGAGTATCTGACTGTGCAAATCGCTCCACTCGGAGAGGCCTGTGATGGTGATGTCGGTGCTGTTCTTCTTGGATTTGTCGACTCCATGACCGATCCGTCCATCCGACTTGCGGTCGCTGGCTTCGAAACGATGCCTGATCTCTTCGCACAATTCGGGGCGTAAAGCATGTTCGTAGATCTCGATAAAGTCAGTTGTCATTGCAGCTTTCCCACCCCAAAGCCCTAGATACATTCCCACGCGGTCACGAATTCCATCTAGTTGGTGATTATAACAGGTTTGCGTTGCATCGAGAGCTTTGCCCGTATCCGGAAAAAGGCAGATGTACGCTGATGCAAAGGTTTCGCGGGTACGTTCAATTAATTTCTAAGCGCGAGTAGAGAGAATAATGCGAGTTCCCTTAATACAGACTTGACCGTGATATACCAGAGGCGCACTAAGGATTCTTTTTTGCCATTGCATCATTTTATTGTCGGCTATTCTTGATCTTTTGGATAATTTCATCGAAAATTTTGGGTCTGAAACCCCGTCGTTCTACGACGGCTTTACTATTAAATATTAGCACATTTACGAAATATATGCTAAAATGTGAGACATGGAAAAAGCCTACTCGTTTCGATTTTACCCCACACCCGAACAAGAGTCGCTATTGCGGCGCACTTTGGGCTGTGTAAGATTAGTTTACAACAA
>NZ_JADBTZ010000040.1:0-62384 GCF_020245885.1 Microcystis sp. M165S2
AATTCTTGGGCTGCCCATTTCTCCATTTTTTTGCTTACCTCCACCTTAATTCCTTCTTTCAAAACTATACCTATCAATCGTTTCCCCTTTTTTTAAGTTTCTTCTCTTTTTGTTAAGAAAGATCTGACTAATGGATAGCTTGATAAGGGGGGTGTCTGACAGTTTTTAACACCTAACTACTTATTGTATCCTATTTTTTCGCCAAAGGATTGGGTTTATTTTCTCTATTTTGGCGATATACTGTTGATAATTGAACAACTTCACGGATTGAATTGATATGTTATTATCTACTCCTGAAACAATTCAGAATATTCTTTGGCAAGGACAACTAGAATTGGATAGCGAAGAAATTGAGGAAGAAAATTTTAGATTTATCTCACCTCCCTCACGGCCTAGCGATGCACCAACTGTTAGCATCGGACAACCAGAAGTTTGGCCATTAGCTGAACTTTATTCTGGTGCAATTCCCTCTTGGTTAGAGGTAAAACAGAATGAGGCACAGTTTTTTTTAGTCCGTTTTGCCTGTTCTCTTCGTAATAGTGGAGAAGATAGATTTCAAATTACTCAAGCTAAATTTTCTGTTGATTTACTGCCAGATAATCAACAAAACCGGGCTATTGCTTTTGATCTATATCCGTTGGAAATCAATCAGGAAATCAAGCGGAACTGTAAAGTTAGTCTGTCCCCCAATATTAAGTTTAAGGAAGCTCAGGCAAGTTTAGGAGGAACAGATTTTGCCCTAGAATACCCCGAATTACAACCAACAATTATAGCGACAGGGGTTGGGGAATATAAGGCTGATTGGGAATATCGAAAAGCACAGGGAAAAGGAGTTCAAGGAAGTAAATTTATGCACATGATTGTCAAAGTCCCTAATAATATGCAATTGGTGAGGACTAAGTTAAATTTGACTGCCCGTTTGGAACAAAATGGTAATCCCTTAGTTAGATGGCTTTTTAAAACTGACATTAAAAAAGTGCCAAGCGATTGCTTAATAGTCAATTTAGTTGGCTAATATTCACTCAATAATTCCTACATCAATAAATGCTTGATCAATAGCATCTAATTGGCGAGGAGAAGCGTTAAGTGATACTTCGGCTTGTGCTTTAAATACTCTACGACTCTCAGAGAAACTATCGAGCGTGGAAATATATTCTAGAACAGCACCGAATAGCTTAAGAGCAAATTCGCCATTAAAAAGAGGCTGTCCATTGATGACAGTGTTATGAATTGTCATCAATCGATAAAAAGCATGACTATGAATCAAGGAAAGTTCGTGATAATTCTTGGCCGTAGTTCGATCATTTATTTGTATTTGTTGATAGACATTCCCTGCATCTGTAAACCTTAAAGAAAGTAATGTATCTAATCGTCTCAGGGATCCAGTTCCTTCTTGAAAGTTTTCTCCCACATCCCACAGCCAATTATGAGGATTATTCCAATAAGAACGATTATCCCTATAATAGTTACGCACTAAAACCGCAAATATATCACAAAAAGATTCTTCAAGGGCATTTTTTTCTGAAAACTCATCATCTATTGGTCTATCATTTGAAATGCTCTGAATTAAACCATGACAAAATTCATGAGCTACTACTGTGATATCGGTTCCATAGGAACGGTTTATACCATTAATTTCTCTTTGTCCAAATAAAGCCCGTCTAGTTGTACGTCCCCATCCAGCAGGGGGATAGTTACCATATTTGTCTTTAACATTAACATTAATGATAGCTTCATATCTATCTAGTGGTTTGTTGAAGTTATCATCGATAAACTGGGCAACGGTTTCAACATTAGAACGAGCTTGTTGGCAAAAATCGCGACAAAGATCATCGACTAATCCGTAATCAGTGAGAATGATATTACGGGAATAATCTTTATATCTCAAATTATAAGTTCGTGAAAGCCCATAGTTACCATTAGATGGTGCGTCATTGCATTCTGTGCAGACCATAAGTTTTTGCCCCCGATAAATTCATAAATTCCAGTCAGTGGTTAAGTAATTAATCTTGTTAGAAAGTCGCCAATCGTCTACAGGGTTGCACTACGAAGGCTAACAAACGATGTGTCAAGATGGCAAAATTTCCAGAATTTAAGCGAACCAAAGCCACAGAAAATTGATAAAATACCCATGTAAGTAGCTGATTATAATTAAATTGAAGATGGATTTTGGTGTCGATCCCCCCTTAATCCCCCCTTGATAAGGGGGGTGTCTGAAAGTTTTTAACACCTAAATTTGACCGATTTGGACATTAGTGACGAGTTTGCAAACAAAAATTTCTTGTGTTCGTCTAAATCAACAATGATCGAGGAGCCGTATAAAGGGATACCTTGGTGTCGGAGGCGATATTTGAATTTGATTGCTTGAGTAAATTTTGATTGATACTTATCTACAAGTTCAAATTCGGCTCTTCTGGTTTCTGTGTGGAAACGAGGTCTATACTGATAGTTTTTTCCACAAAATAGTCCTAAAAGTGTTGCCTAGTAAGCATTTCACGATTCCATAAGCAAAAATTATCACACAAAGTCGAGAAGAGCCCAAATTCAACCAGCAAACCCGTGGACAATCGGACTTGCTGAGTGTCCCCCGGCTCGAGTTTGGGCTCAGGGCTAATGAAATAGCTCCACTCCTCTTCCGCGCCACCGGGTGAACCTGAGCGAGACAACTCAATTGATATATGTTCTAATTCAGTTGTTGTTTTCTTTTCTAACTGTTTTGGCATTGTGTTACAAAAACGATATAAAATAACCTTGTTCATTTATTCTGACGAAAATTGTCAAATATGTACATAATGTACAGAATATTTTTCCAGTATGCACATCACATACAGTGACAGCGTTAAAAATTTTTCATATACATATCATGTATTGAGGATACTAAACCGAATGAGTACAAAATAGCCAAACAATGGGGACAAAATCGCACCTACTTATTTCCTGTTAAAAAGTGAGTTATATTTAAATAATGCAAAAAAAGCTTACCAAAACCAGCCGAATAGTTAGGGATATTTTGGCAAATATCTCCAAACGATAGACAGTTTGGCAGTAGGTTATGGACAGAACCCTTTTAGCAGAAGGTTCTCAAATTTGAGAGTTCGAGTATTATCTGACCTGTGTGGGCATCTATCACATAATCAGTTAATTCCAGTGATGTTCCAACAGATTTTTCGCCACTGGTTGGAGCCATAACTTTAATATTCGTAACATAAACAAGTCTCCATTCACCTAGCTTGTGACTGGAGCCATTAGAAAAGTGTTTGAAATAATAGTAAAGCTCGGGATTAATATCACAATCCTTTAGGGCTTCTGGGGAAATAGACTCACCCTTCTTAAGACAATATTTGCTTATCGAATCTTTTAGATCTTTTTCAGTAACTTTCGGATTTTTGTCAGGAAATCCTTTGTTTACAGCTTCATCTTGAGCAACTTCAGACGAGTTTGCAAACAAAAATTTATTGTCTTTGTCTAAATCAACAATGATCGAGGAGCCGTATAAAGGGATACCTTGGTGTCGGAGGCGATATTTGAATTTGAATGCTTGAGTAAATTTCGATTGATACTTATCTACAAGTTCAAATTCAACCAGCAAACCTGTGGACAATCGGACTCGCTGAGTGTCCCTCGGCTCGAGTTTGGGCTGAGAGCCAGTGAAGCGGCTAAACTCCTCTTCCGCGCCACCGGGTGAACCTGAGCCAGACAACTTAATGGCTATATCTTCTAATTCAGTTGTTTTTTTCTTTTCTAACTGTTTTGGCATTTTACAATCACTGCAAAGGTGTTACAAAGTGTTACAAAAACGAGATAAAATAACCTTGTCCATTTATTCTGACGAAAATTGTCGAATATGTCCATAATGTACAGAATATTTGTCCAGTATGCACATACAGTGACAGCGTTAAAAATTTTTCATGTATTATGGCACAAAACGCACATATAAAAACCGTCCACACCAGTTCAGTGATTGATAAGCTATCGGTCTCTTCCTTCATCATCAACCTCTTTCCTACAATCATCTACAGGGTTTAACTACGAAGGCTAACAAACCAATTACCGATAATTTTAACAAGGTTTACAAAAATTAATGCAGATTTTTTATGCACATCCCCCAGATTAGCCTGTATTATATGAACATAACTATTGATCAAAACGGGCGTCTAGGGCTGAATCATCAGAGTAACATCTAAACCTATGAGCGATCTGGACACAGAAAATCAAAGACAAAGCGATGAAGACCGAAAAAGAGATGCTGCGGTGTATTTGCATCTCCTCAACAATCTGACCGATTTGGACATTAGTGAGGATAATCCCAAACCGAATGAGTACAAAATAGCCAAACAATGGGGACAAAATCGGATTTTTGTCCGGCGAGTGTTGCGTTCAGTAATGGGAGAGCGTTACCAAGAAAAGGAGCGCGAGGAGCGAGTACCCAGTTTAAGCTTGGGGAAATTAGTTACTATTCTTACCTCACTGGAGGCTTATTGGCAAGGAGAGTCAGCCAAAAACAAGGATAGTTTAGCCCAGAAAATGATCAATAAGTTTACCCAACAAGAAAAAGAACGAGTTCTCAAAAAATATGCACAGTTATCTCTGGATGAAAGGAAGAAATTGGGATTACTTGTTCATCCCGAAGCTGGTTTACTTGAGCAGTTAAAAGAGATCATTACCGATGAAATACAGCAGGATTCCCTAGACGTTGTTAGCTTTTATAAACAGGCCATTAATCTATACAGTTCCCAAAAACAACAACACAGTTACCTAAAGTCCCTTGATGCAAATGATCATCTAGATATTGATGAATATTTCAAGCTAGTTAATCAGATTACAGAGTATATTCAACCACGATTAAAAAAATATTATCAGCATTTATCAACAAACTCAGAGCAGGAAATTATCAAGGATTTGGTTGATAAGATTTTAAGAGAAGTGAGCCGGACAGAATTTCAAGCTGGACTCAGACAAGTTAAAACTGTTATTGAGCAATGTCCAGCCTTTGTTAAGGACAATTTTACTAGCGATTCCATATCCAATCTGTTTTTAGAAAGCCTAGTAGATTCAATTATCAAAAATAACTTGTTAGGAGATCAATTTCCTGTTTATATCGACTATTTAGAAATTGAGAAAGTTAAACCTCTGCCCTTAAAATTATACCGAGGGGAAACAGGTTTAATTAATTCTCATTTTCTGGCTGATAATGAAGACGAAAATAGGTATTATGCTCAAGGATTAGAAAAACAGATAGCTTATAGGGTGCGAGTGTATTTTTATGTTTATCCCCCAGAGAACTGGCAACCAACCTTAGAAATCAGCCCATTTTTCAAGCAAGAAGAATCAAACAATCGATTAGAATTTTGTGAAGAAGTGGTAGGTGTGGGCAGTCCTATCGCCCATATTACCACCGCAATTAATCGATTTTTGTTTGAGGGGATAGATATTTTGAAAAAGCAAGGCTATCTGCCTGTCACCCAAAAAATAGTCAGTGAAGATAAAGTGATTGGCAATACAAGAAATAGTGCTGTTTGGTCTTATTCTCTGGTTAAGTTATGTAAACAAAAAGATGTAAAAAACTCTCTAAAAGATGAAATTGATTATAATCAAATTGTCGCCGATCAAGAATTAGCAACAGGAGAATTTTACGGATTCGATCTTCTAGAATCTGCCGCTAAGTCTGCCCTTCACGCTCGACTGAGAGCTATTGAAAAAACGGGAATTGATTCTCAGCAATATCTACAACAACTTTGTGAGAGGATTGAGGAAAAATATATACTAGAAAAAGCAGAAAAATGGATAAAATTTTACCCTTTCTCTCTCAGGGCTATGCAAGATTATTTAGAAAAAAAGCTGTTTAAGGATAAATATCGCAATTGGGATGAGAGAAATTTCAAGGAAGTTAATAATAATCAAGCTTGGAGTATGGTGGCCTATGAAGCACATTTGGCAATTACTCAAGTATATCTTCAAGAAGGTCTCTATCGTATTGCCAAAAAATATCTTGAGGTTATTAAACCCCATATCGAAGATGGACGACTAGACGATAAACTATTAGTTAGTCTCTACCATATCTGTCTATTTGATTATCATTTTTATACAGACCTTGAAGATGAGGAACGTGACCATCAAGAAAGGGGTTCTGCAATTCGTAAAGCTGAAGAATGTTTGAACATTGCTGAAGAATATTTGCAGGAATATTTGAAAGAATACGCAATAATTGGTGAATACTCTCAAACTAATGTTCATCCTTTTTTCTATTATCTATCTCGTATCTATTCGCACCGCGCTAAAATTTATCTCTTTTTTCCTTACATTGCTCAATTACCCAGTCCCAAAACTCATTTATTAATTGAACCTCTTCGTCTCTTAGAAAAAGCTCGTATTTATGCGGCTAGAGACGGTGATGCTAATTACTATGCTTACTGGACAGTGTATCAAATTTGGTCTTATTTAATCACTGCTTATGTCGGAGACACCAAGCTATTAAAGGGACAATTTACCCGCCAAAATTGTCTAGAATGGGCCGAACGTTTAATTAAAAATGCTCTTGATTGTTATGGAGAGCGAGGCAGAAAATCTTATCAACAGATAAAAAATTATAGTGGTAAACAGACAGAGTTTAGTATATCAAATATAGTTTATGAACAATACAATGATATTTATGTGCAAACTATTCCCCCAATTATTGAAATCGGAAAGGGCAGCAGCCACTTAGACGAGTTTTATCAAAAAATATTTCAATCTAGTCAATCTCAACAAAAAATTATACAGCTACCCATGTCAGCATTAACTTACCTTGACTCAAATTCAGATAATAAAATTTATTTATTTGGTATTCACGCTAGTCTTCTTTTATTTGGGTTGGGACTGGTGGAACTTTGTAAAGATAATCAGGAAGAAGGATTAGAAGAACGTATTCTTATGGCTATGAAAAGGTTTACTTTAGGAGCGGCAATTGCATCTGAGGGAACAGTGGATGAAAAAAGAGGAGAAAAAACCTATCTTCAGCGAATATTTACCGAGCAAAAGCAAAATAATAATCAAAAAATGCCCGAAGATTTTCAAATTAGAGGCTTATATCCTCACCGGTTAACTCAGTTTACCGCTAAAGGGAAAATTTTTGCAGCAACCTGTCGAGTAATTCTCCTTTTGTATAACTACGAAAAATATAACAGCTATTGGCCAGAGGTCGCCTATCTTTTGAATGATTTACACGATGCTCAAACTATTATAAGATCGAATAATCCTGATTATTCTTTGGGGCAAAATCGCTATAGTGGCCATCTAGTACAACAATTTAAAGGGGTTAAAAGTTACTTGGAAAGTCAGAAAAATTCTGGCAAATCAGGTTCTTTAGAGGAAATTAGAAACAGAATTGTTACTGATATATTCAAAATACTTCGCGGCGACAAAGTGTAACTATATCTGCTAATTCCTAAATTTTAGACCGCAAACAATTAATCCGTTGTTGGGAATTAGTGGCGGTTTTAGCTGACCAAAAGAATAATTTAGTCAAGTTTAGTCTCGATAGCGAAAATGACCGTTTATCCCTAGCGGTGGAATCTCCTGATTTATCTAGTTTGTGCCGTCCATCTGGGGGGGTGACTAGCGATTTCTAGCTTAACCGGCGTTCGGGATAACGCTATAGAAGGGACTGTTAGAAAACCTTGGCCAATTCTAGATTCTCAACTCCTTGGTTAATAGGCGATCGCTAATAATAAGTCCTCCCTACCGATGGACTGGGTTTTACATCAATCTGCTTAACCCGAACTCAGTTTAATTTAGGCTTTTCTGCCGAAAACAAAAGATAATCATCAAACGCCATAAACCAACCCCGATTTCTTGACCAAGCTTCAAGTCCCGGGTTATCTTTCTGGAGATCGATAACTAAATCATGCTTACTAATCCCTTGGCTAATCTGGGCAAAATAATGAACCATTGCCGGCCAAACATATTCACTAATAGATAAAGCTTGGATATTAACAAATCCATGCTTTTTGAGTTTTTCTACATAAGTATGTCGGTCGTATTGATTAGCAAAGGGAATACACATTTTCTTACTATTAACCCGCAGCCAGAAGTTAATTTCTCGCCCCACTCTAGGCAAACAATCCGCTATAGCCAACCTTCCACCGGGCTGCAAAACTCGAAAAGCTTCCGCAAAAAAATCCTCACGAGTGTCAAAATGAAAAGCACATTCTAAAGCGGTCAACTTATCAAAAGAATTCTCAGGAAAGGGTATTTGAGTAGCCGAGCCGACTTGAAGTTTTATCCTGTCCGATAACCCTGCTTTAGCTACTCTTTCTTGAGCAATTTCTACTTGTAACTCGGTTGTATTTAGACCGATAATTGAGCCAACATTGTTTTCTCTTACCCAGAGTAAATCCTGTTCAGCAAAACCGAAACCCACATCCAAAAGGTGATCTCCGGCTTTAAGTTCGGCCACTTCGGCTAATTTACGCGCTAAAGCGGCACAAGCTCCGTTATAAGTTGTTTCTTCTTTCCAATAACCAAAATTAAGCCATTGGGGAAAATTAGGATCCTGAAGATGAGGATCGCGTTTCGCTATATTAGTATAAAGTTCAGAAACTTGAAACTGATCTTGCAAAAACGCCATTTCTCGAGCTGGATTAAGGACAAATTGTTTGATGATTGCCCAGCGATTACGCCATTCATCTTTGAGGGGAATTTTGCCGATGTTTTCCAAATTATTATCCTCCTAAGGATTTTTCAGAAATATTGCCATTTTTAATTAACCGAATCCCTGAGATTCTCTAGATGCTTTAAAAAAGATTCCACACCTCTGGATTAATCATATAAGGAGGCTTCTCTCCCTGAAGCACTTGTAATATTTGATTCGCCGCCGAAACAGCAGCCGCTAGACTCGCTTCAGGGGTTACTCCGGCTAAATGAGGTGAGAGAATGACATTCTCAAAATTATATAAAGGATTATCTAAAGCCGGCGGTTCTGGTTCAAAGACATCTAGGGCGCATCCAGCTATCAATTTTTGATTAAGGGCGATCCCTAAATCCTTTTCACAAACGACTTTTCCCCGGGAGGTATTAATTAAAAAAGCTGTTGGTTTCATCTTTTTAAAAACTGAGATATTAAACATTTCCCGTGTTTCACTTGTTAGTTCAGGATGCAAAGAAACAAAGTCCGATTCAGCCAGAAGAAGATCTAAATCTTTGACCCAAGTTGCTCCTACTGTCTCCGCTTTGCTGGCTGGAACATAGGGATCATAAGCTAATACTCTCATCCCCAGTGCTAGGTTACATTTGTGAGCCACCAGAGTACCAATTCTTCCTAAACCCACAATACCAAGGGTCTTGTTTTCGAGTTGAATCGGTTGGCTCTGATTGCGAATTAAATAGTTACCCTTTTTCACACAATGATCTAAAAAAGGGAGCTTTTTGGCAAGGGCTAAAATCATAGATAAGGTGTGTTCTGCTACAGCTGTAGTTGACATTCCGGGATTATTAACAACGATAACACCCTGTTCTGTTGCTGCCATAATATCAATAGAATCTGTGCCAAATCCAGAGGTACTAATTACTTTTAAGTGTTTTGCTAATCGGATTGATGAAGCCTCTAACTTATTAGGATAACGCACAAATACGCCAGATACTTCTTGAATGGCCTCATTAATTTTATCCGGTGTAGGGTTGGACAAAATCTCTATATTAGTAGATTCTTCAAGAAGTTTTTCCCCCGCTTCATCATACATTTTTCCGATTAAAAGAACCCTGGGTTTTTGAATATCCATAGTCAGAGTTTTTGGTGAAGTAGTAGTCATCGTAATTTTTCCTAAATTGAGTTTTAGCAATGAAACAGTTACAGAGATTTTGAGGATCGATAATCATCTATGGAAACAAGTCGCCAACTAGAATCCTCTAAAAGTTCTAACACCCATTGATGATACTTAAATAAACTTTCTCTATGTCCTACGCTAATAAAAGTTGTCTGTGCTTTTTGTAACTGCTCATATAAGGTTTGTTCGTTGTTCAAATCTAAAGCACTTGTGGCTTCATCTAAGATTACATAGCGGGGATGGGTTACTAACAATCGGGCAAAAGCAAGGCGTTGTTGTTCTCCTAAAGATAATATATTTTCCCAAGGGACTTCCGCATCAAAGCCATGAACTTTTGTGGCTATATTTTGAAGATTAACTTGTTGTAAAACGGATTCAAGTTCTCCATCGGTCATTTCACGGGTTGTTTTAGGATAAAGCAACTGTTCTCTGAGAGTTCCTAAAATAATATAAGGACGTTGAGGTAAAAAGAGAAATTGTTCTAAGGGAGGTCGTTTTAAACAACCAGTTCCTGCATTCCATAAGCCAGCAATAGCTCTTAATAGAGAACTTTTACCTCGTCCACTCGGTCCGACAATTAATAAACCTTCGCCTGGTTCGATAGATAGGGATAAATGTTGAACAATTACCTTTTCATAATCTGGTGTTTGTAAAGTAACATCCTCAAACTCGATCTGATTTTTTTCAAGGGTTTTAATGGTACTAGCATCCTTGGGTTGTTGTCCCATTTCTTCTAAGACCGAAGAAAATTCAGATAGACGCTCAACATAACTGGAAAATCTGCCCAAAGAACCAAATTCAAGGATTAACTCAGAAAAACCATTAGCAAACATACTGCAAGCAATAATAGCCTGATTAACTTGTCCGAAATCAATTTCCCCGCGAATATAGGCTGGAGCGAAGACGACAAAGGGAAATATTTGAATAACTGAGCGATAACTTCGACTAAAAATGTCTTGATTTTTCTCCCAATCAATCTTACTGAGAGAATTTCTGACGAGATTATTAAATCGACGTTGAATTATTTTAAACTCTTGATTTTCGCCTTGAAAAAAGGCAATGGATTCAGCATGATTCCGAACATGAGTTAAAGTGTAGGTGTAATTAGCTTTGGATTCCAGTTCTTCTTGACTAATCTTATCTAATTCTCGACTTAAAGAAACAGCAATTAGGTTGCCGATAATTGTATAAGCCACTAGAATCACGGCGGCTAGTCGGGAAATTGAGAAAAGAATTACTAAAAAAGTCGTCATTTCTAAGACTTTTTCTAATAAAATAGCCCCAAAATTAACAGCATTTCTAGCAATGGGTTCTATTTCTTGAGAGATCCTTTGATCTGGATTATCCACATCGGATCTAAAATTAATTTTATAATAAGCGCGATGGCTCAAATATTGGGTAACAACCTGCTGATTTAGCCATTCATACCAATCCAGAATGATTCTTTTTTTAACAAATTTAGAAAATGCAGTAAACAGGGTAATTAAAAGTAATCCTAAGCCATAAAGTAATAAACTTGTCATAAACTTAGAGGCATTTTTATCTTGAATAATGACATCAACCAAATAGCGATTAACGAAGCTATTAACTGCATTAGAGGCCACCAGTCCAACAATTACTAAAACAAGGAGAAACAGCATTCCCCATGAACTTATTACCTCTGAAAATGTCCTTCCTTTAGGATCGGTTGGATACCAGTAAGGAGCGGCAATCAATTTCAAATTATCAAAAAATTGATGAGAACTTTTGGCGGTTTCTTGTTGAAAAAATGGAGTTTGCATAGTTTTAATATAGGGTAACTTTTAGGAAATGCCTTGAATTTTTTTTAACTTCAAGCTTTCTAACTTCAAGGCTTAGGATTATTTAATCTCCTAAAAAAGCCTCCAAATCAGTAAGTTCTTGTAAGATTAAATCCTCACTAATCTCCTGCTGAACTTCAGTGAAGTTAATCATCTTCTGGGCTGTTTTTTGAACTTTTTCACCGAAAATACGGTCAAACAGATAATCAACTAAGCGTCTAATATTAGGAAAGTCAAAGACTAAAGAAGTGGGTAAGAGAACTTCTAATCCTTTCTCTAAACGATTTTTCAATTCAATAGAGGATAAGGAATCAATCCCCATTTCTATCAATCCTTGTTCTGAATCTGGCATAGATTTAATCCCTAAAATAATTCTGACTTGTTTGCTAACATATTCTAACAAATATTCCCGACGTTCTCCTAAAGGAATATCCTCTAAAATATCCAGTACAGAGTCTGATTCTTGAACAGACTTAATGGGAATTTCTGAGAGTCCTAAATTTTTTAGGAGTGGTTTCTCGCCTTTAAATTGATAGATATTTTTGAAACGAACCCAATCCACATCAGCGATTAAAACTTGTGTTTGATTAGAAGCCATAATAGCATCCATCACCCTCAAGGCCATATCTGGAGCAATTTCCCTGATCCCAATCTGTTTGAGCCAGTCCTCATAGTCTTGAGAAACTATACCATTACCCGCCAATAATGCCCAATTTAAAGCCGTTGCGGGAAGCCCTTGAAGATGACGGAAATGAGCCAAAGCATCCAGCCAATGACTAACAGTATCATATAAGCCTTGTTCCTTTGCCCCCCAAATAGCACCCGCCGAAGAAAACAGCACAAAATAGTCTAATTGAGTACCCAAAGATAGTTGATGTAAATTCCAAGAACCCTTAACTTTTGCCTGAAAAACTGCTTCGATATCCTGCAAAGTACAGTCTTTTAATTGAGCTTGTCGGCCTGAGATTCCGGCAAGATGGAAAATGCCACGCAAGGGATAAGCGGTTTTTTCAATCTGGGTAAATATGGCCTGCATAGCCTCAAAATTGCCAACGTCTGCCGAAATCACTTCGATTGATGCTCCTTTTTCCTCTAATTTTCTGATTTTTTCTGATATTTGGGCTAATTCGGCTGCTGAATCCCACAGGAAGCGGGCTGGTAATGAGCGGCGTGTCGTTAAAATGAGATGTTTTGCTCCTAAATTGACTAAATGTTCCGCCAATTCTAAGCCTAGATGTCCTATTCCTCCCGTAATTAGGTAGGTAGCCTCAGGTTGAATCTTAACGGTTTTTGTCTCTAGAGACTTCAGAGGAAGCAGACGAGCAACATAGCCTTGACCTTTGCGGAAGACCAAATGATCCTCATCGTGAGCATGAGTTAATCCTAATAGTAATGCGGTAATATTTTGATTAATATCAAGGTCGGGATCAAGATCCAGCATACCTCCCCATAATTGCGGATTTTCTAGGGCAATAACACGCCCCATTGCCCAAAGAGGAGACTGAAACCCTAAAGAAGGCTGTTCTAATTCAAAGGGTTGGGCCCCCTGAGTGACAAGGAATAATTGAGGGGGATTAGGGATTGTTTGAATAGCTTTGAGAAGATTTAAAAGATAGTTACAGCGATTTAATAAAATGGATTCTGGTTGATCTTTTGCATCACTATTCAAAAGATAAATAATTCGATCTGGAGATGGATTTGACGCAAACCATTCCTCTAATTGTTGTAGTTGATTAGCATTCAAACAAGACTCAGAAGATGATATTTGTGTATTTTTCTCCCCTTGATAAATTATCCGACAGGAATCACACTTTTTAAGTAGTTGCTCTTGAATCGCTAAGGGAAAAGTATTTTGTTGGGGGTCAACATCAGTAAAAATTAGCCAGTTTTTAGCGAGGTTAGGGGAGATTTCGGAACTTTGAGCCAGAATAATACTTTGCTGAAATAAAACACTACCTATTTTTTGATCAGGAGAAACAAATTCTACCTGAGAAAACCCCGATTTAAGCAGAATAGATTCCCAAGTCGATGCTGTAATTATAGGATGATTTGGGCGCAAATGATAATCGCTAAAACGCCACCAACCTTGGGTCAGACCAAAGATTAAATCAATCCAGGAAGATTGCTGAGTTAATTCTAACAGTAATAAATGACCGCCTGGACGTAGTAAACTTTGAATATGAGGCAAGGTTTCCTCTTGTAAATTGGCGGTAGAGTGTAAGACATTAGCTGCGATAATCAAGTCATAAGAATGACAGCAAAACCCTTGGGATTTCGGACTTTTTTCAATATCGAGGACTTTGTATTCTAGTCCAGAAAATTCAGCCAAATTATCTCTAGCTTTCTCTAGAAAGAAGGGGGAAACATCAGTGAATGTGTAGGTAATTTGACGAGACTTACAAGCTTTAAGAACCTGTTGGGTTGTAGCTCCAGTTCCCGCGCCAATTTCGAGAATGCGGAGGGAAGCTGAGGGAGCATAACTTGAGAGTAGAAGTTCAACGGTTTTAGAGATACCCAGATTGAGAATTTTTGCCGAAGATGTATTTTTATAAAACTCGCTGGCTCCTCCTTGTCCATCTTGAGAAAATAGGATAGATAAAGGAGATATTTTTCCCGTAATAATGGCTGCTAAATTTGTGGCAACTTGTCGAAATAGATTGAGTTCTATTTGAGCATTAGGATAATGATTGATTAAATCCTCTACCGCTAAATCAGGATTAGAGTGTTCGGGTTCTTTAATAATTTTCCATAGGGTATTTTGCTTTTCTAAAATGCCGACTTTCGCTAATATTTCTAGAACATGATTCCAGAAAGCTCTATATTCTTGTTTGAGTTCAGCTTGAATAAAACTTTGATCGGGATCAAGAAAGGTATTCATTTGAAAGAGTTCTAAATCTTTCAGAGCTTTAACTACAAAGTCAGCTGCCAGTTTTTCCATTTCGGAAAAAGCGAGAGAAACTCCCATCAATTCTGAGGAGTGTAATTGGGGTTCTAAGTAAACCTCTAAATCCGTTTTAAGGGGGGTCAAATTTTGTAGCTTACCGTTGGCTAAATCCCAGGGAAGCCAAGCTACTTGATAAAGTAATTTGGCAAAATTAAAGTCCTCTTTTTCTTGATAATACAGTTTAATCAACTGTTGAACAATGGCGGATATTGTTGGTTTTTCATCTTCAGAATAATGACCTGTTTCTAAGAGGGTTTGCATTAAAGTAGTTTTGTCCTTTTCAGATAACATTTTGACCAGATTAGATTCCCATGGAACAGTTGCAGATGGGGTTTTTAAAGAAATCCAGTGTTGACGTTTTTGAAAGGGATAAGTAGGTAAAGCACATCGTCTAGGATGATAGTCTTGATCAAAACTAAACCAGTCTATCTTTGCACCGCGAACATAAAGTTTGCCCAGACTTTCTAATAAAACTTGCCAATCAGAAAATCCTGAGCGTAAACTGGGTAGAGTTAGAGGTTCAGATGAAGATAGGGATGATTGAACAATTCCTGAGAGAATAGGTTGAGGTCCAATTTCAATAAAGGTATCACATCCGAGAGATTGTAGGAGTAAAGCCCCTTGATGAAATTGTACCGTATTTAGTAAATGTTGAAGCCAATACTCAGGAGTCATAATGCTGTCATCAGCAATTTCTCCTGTTAGGTTAGAGACCAGAGAAATTTGAGGTTGACTGAAAGAAGTCTCTTGAAGAATCGTTTTAAATTCTGCAACCATTGGCTCTACTAAAGGGGAGTGAAAAGCATGGGAAACTTTGAGTTGACGAACTTTCACCCCGGCATTAGTGAAATGGTTACAGAGTTCTTGAATTACGCTTTTTTCTCCAGAAATAACGGTATGTTGTTCCGCATTAATGGCAGCAATAGCGATTTTTATGCCTTGGCTTTGGCACTGCTCAATAACTGAGTTCTTATCGAGAAAAATAGCGGCCATTTCCCCTTGATTTTGGGGTAACTGCCCCATCAAATTGCCTCGATGGGTGACCAGCTTTAAGCCACTTTCAAGATCAAAAACGCCAGCAAAACAAGCAGCAGAATATTCTCCTAAACTATGCCCTAAAATGGCGGCTGGTTGAATTCCCCAAGAATGCCATAATTGAGCGAGAGCAACTTCAATCAGAAATAGTGCCGGTTGGGTATAAGCGGTTTGGTTTAAGGGGTCATCTGTATCAGCAAATACGACGTTTAGCAGGGATTTACCCGTTAGTTTTTGATAGTAGTTTTCCCCTGCGTCTAAAGTTTTTCTAAAGGTGGGTTGAGTCTGATAGAGTTGATGAGCCATCCCTGCATATTGAGAACCTTGTCCTGTAAATAAAAAGGCAATTTTAGGCGGTCTTTTTTCATCAACTATACCATGAATAGTTGACTGATAATCTAGTTGCTTGAACTGACGTAATTGTTCAATAAAATCACTGTTTTTATAGCCAGTTAAGGCTAAACGATTCGAGAAATGAACTCGACCTGTATTGGCCGTAAATACTACATCAGACATATCCTTTTCAGGTTGACTTTCTAAAAAGTCTATGTAGCGACTTACTAAATCTGTTAAAGCCGGTTCGGTTCGAGCGGAAAGGGTGAGCAAATGATAGGGACGTTTGCTCTGATTGTCTTGAGGAATAATGGGAGGAGCTTCTTCTAGAATAACATGAGCATTAACCCCGCCAATACCTAAAGAGTTTACCCCTGCCCGTCGGGGTAATTTTTCGTCCTTGTCTTGCTTAGTAGTCCAAGAAATAGCTTCATTATTAATATAAAAAGGAGTCTGAGAAAAATTAATTTGAGGGTTAGGATTTTGGAAATGTAATGTAGGTGGAATAACTCTATATTTGAGGGCTAAAGTCGCTTTAATTAAACCAGCAATACCGGAAGCAATCTGCATATGTCCGATATTAGTTTTTACTGAACCTAAAGCACATTCTCCCTCATTTGCACCCTGATAAACTTTAGCTAAAGCATCAACTTCAATGGGATCTCCAAGAGGGGTTCCTGTGCCATGAGCTTCCACAAAACTAATTGTATTAGCATCAACACCGGCAAAGGCTAGGGCTTCCGTAGCGGCAGCAATTTGACCCTCTCCACCAGGCGCAGTAAATCCTAATTTTTGGCCACCATCATTATTAATAGCAGAGCCTTTAATAACTGCATAAATATGGTCATGATCGGCTAAAGCATCTGACAATCTTTTGAGCAGAATTACTCCTACTCCACTGCCAAAAATAGTCCCTTTTGCTTCAGCATCAAAGGCGCGACAATGACCATCAGGAGACATGATCAGTCCTTCTTGATATAAGTAACCAATTTTTTGAGGAGAATTAATTGAAGCAGCTCCAGCTAGAGCCATGTCACTTTCTCCACTAATTAGACTCTGACAAGCGAGATGAACTACAACTAATCCAGTAGAGCAAGCAGTTTGAACATTAACGCTTGGGCCCTGTAAGTTTAGTTTATAAGAAATTCGCGTTGTTAAATAGTCTTTGTCATTAGCTACCATTGTTTGAAACCCTCCCGTTGAATCTAGTGTGAAGGGTTGTAACTCGTCATTACTATCTAATTGACCCCGATTAGGATAACAATTATTTATCAAATAGGTGTTCATACTTGCGCCAGCAAATATACCAATTGATCCTTGATAAGTACTAGGATTATAACCAGCGTTTTCTAAACATTCCCAACTACATTCAAGAAGTAAACGTTGCTGAGGGTCTAGTAATTCTGCCTCTCTATCTGTATAGCCAAAAAATTCGCTGTCAAAGTATTCAACTTGATCGAGAATTGGTCTAGCTCTAACATAATTAGGCTGATTAAAGAGTTCCGGAGACACTCCCGACTCTCGTAATTCTTCTTCCGAAAAGAAAGAGATAGTTTCGATTCCATTTTTTAAATTTTCCCAGAAGGTTGTTAAATTTTTAGCCCCAGGGAATTGCCCCGCCATACCAATAATTGCAATGTCATGGGTTTCATTATGGCGACGGATCCGATTTTCGGCACGTTGACGGCTTTTTTGTGCTATAACTTGAGTGGTATTTGATTCTTCGCTTAAGAAACGGGCTAGGGTGGCAACGGTAGGATTTTTAAACATTTCAGCAAGGGATAGCTGACGGTTAAAAAGTTTTTCAAGTTCATTTTGAACTCGGATTAAGTGTATAGAATGTCCCCCTAGTTCAAAGAAGTTATCCTCCAAACCAACTGAGGTTAACTGTAAAACTTCACTCCAAACTGCTGCTATTTGACGTTCATTTTCTGATTGAGGTAAGGTTTGATTTTTCTGGCGCTCTTTTGCTAAATATTGATCTATTCCTTGGATAAGGCTGGTAAATAATCCCTGTTCAAAATCCTTTTTTAATTTAGATTTTTGAACCTTGCCAATAGAGGTTTTAGGAACTAAATTCCTTTCTAAGGGAATGACATAAGCTGGAGCAATCCCGAATTTTTGGGTCAAATGACTGCGAATTTTTCTAACAACTTTTATCCAGTGTTCAAATTGATCAGATTCTGGGCTAAAAGTAATAATTAATAAATCAGTTTCTCGACTTTGATCAAAGACAGCAAAGGCGGCTGTATAAGATACTTTAACCCCTTCTAATTCTTCGATTGTTGTTTCAAGTTCATGGGCAAAGTAATTAACACCATTAATTATAATTTCTTGTTTTTCTCGCCCAGTAATAAAGAGTTCCCCATTAAATAAATACCCCAAATCTCCCGTAGTAAACCACCCTTCTTGAAAAACTTCCAGGTTGAGTTCAGTATTATTGTAATATCCTTTAGTAACAGAATTACCTTGAATTTGAAGCTTTCCAATTTCTCTTTCAGGTAAAGGATTATTTTCCTGATCGACTATCCGGATAGTTGCTCCAGGAATCGGCTTTCCTAGAGAGACAAAACTATTTTCTTCGGTGAGTTCATTTTTACTTAAACCGGCTGACCAAGTAATCCCAGAACAGGATTCAGTCATGCCAAAAGCTGGTTTAATCGCTCTCTCCCGTAGTTGATGTTTTTCAAGAATTTCTAAGAATAGGCGAATCGTTTTTACTGAAACTTGCTCGCCAGCATTCACTAAAAATTTCATTGAGGAGAGGTTATAAGAGGCGTGCTTAAGTTCTTCGGCCTGTTGATTAATTAAGGAAAATGCAAAGTTAGGGGACCAAGAAATGCTTACTTGATGCTTTTGAATGAGGTCTAACCATTGGAGAGGTTGGCGTAGGACTAATTCCATCGGAACATGAATTTGATGACAAGCCAAATCTACCGCCATAATTCCTAAAAATACGATAGCTCCTACATGATCTAAGGGCATCCAATTAAGGGTAACTTCTTGTTGGGTAAAGTGGTTCATTGCCACTGTACCAGCAGTCATGGACAGAATATTATGATGAGTTAATATTACTCCCTTGGGCATACCTGTACTACCCGAAGTAAAGAGTAATAAGGCCGTATCTTGTGGATCAATAATCGGTAATTGATGGACTTTAGAGGGGGCTTTTCTGAGTTCATTAACCGAGATAACTTGCCACCCTTCTAGATGAGAGTAAGTTCCTAATTTTTCAATTTCAGTAATTAGTTCACTGTCGGATAATATCAAAGGATTGTCTAAAATTTTCCAAACATTCTCTAGTTTTTTGACGGCAGAATTTTCCAGATCATAGCTAGGAGCAACGGTCAAAGGAACTGGAATAATTCCCCCTAAAAAACAAGCCCAGAGTGCGGGAATAAAGTCTTGATTTTTGGCAATTTGTAGAATGACTTTATGCCCTAATTTTATTCCTTTTTGTTCCAGTCCATTTAAAATAACCAGAGCATCTTGATATAAGTCTTGATAACTCTGAAAATATTCAGTTGCGTCATTTTTAATATAAGTAATTCCATGATTATTATGTTTAGTGGCACTTTCTAAGACTTCTGACAGAGTCCGCCAATTATCTTCCAATTGTCCTCCAAAACTGATTGAATGCTTAGACATTTTTTTTCCACCTCTTTATCAAAAATAGAACCAATCTCGAAAACCCTATGAATCAGTATATCGCTACGCGCAAGTTAAAAGTCAGAAGTGGCCAATTCAAGTTTGAATTGTACCTCCTAGGGGTGCGATGGTCAAGGGCTTTTTGGGTTTGAAGGTTGATGGCAGTCGGTCACTAGATCTACCTGAGCTTGTTTGATGATTAACTGAGAAAAGTTTTGAGCGATGGTACTTAAAGGATCGATCGCTTTAATGGAGTCAATTCCTTTGAGTTTGAGAGATTTTGTTAAGAGATGAAATTCGGTACACCCAGAAATATAGGAGCGAGTGTTATATTTCTCTAATAATGCTTCTATATCCCTAAGAATACTTAACGGATCGTGTCCTCTTTTTAGCACTTTATAGATCATTTCATGAATCAACTTTTGATCACTTTCTGAGAGAGAAATAATCAGATCTGCGGTGGTGCAGCCTTCATGAAATAATTTTTTCTGGTAAGTCCCTGTACTAGCAAGTAAAAGGGTAGGTTCATTATATTCTTGGAGTTCTTGATCCGCTATTTTAATTAAGGAAATAAGTTTATCCGTCAGATTTTCGGGAATCTGAGGTAGAGCATAATGAGCCGTACAACAGCCAATGACTATGCAATCAGCCAGTTTATTGAGATGTTCCAAATTGACTTGGATAAAATCAATAAATTCTCTTTCTTTTCCACTATCAATAGAACCTGTGCGATCAGGTGCAGAGGGAAGAGAAAAAACGATGACATTAGGGGCTTCTTGTTCCTTATCAATAAAAGGGTTATATTCATAAATCGACTTAAGAAATTCGGCGGTTACCACTGGTCCCATACCCCCTAAAATGCCAAGAATCGGTAGTTTTGTCTTCATTAAAATCTCCTGCTCGTATAATTGCTGTTGACTAAAAATTAAAGTCTTCTGCGAACAGATCCTGCTCCTCTTGAATCAGATTTTCTGAGGAAGCTAAGGATAAGTTTATCAAAGGTTCATGGGCAAATTTTAAAACTTGCTCTAGCCAATTTTTTAACAAATCTATGATCAATAAAATTCGCTCATGGATAAATATATCTGTGTTGTAGATTAGCTTGAGATAAAGTTCTTCTTCCTCAACAAAGATAAATTCTAAATCAAATTTAGCGGTAATCATTTTTGGGTCAATGGAGTTAACTGTAATTCCGTTCAAGGCGAGATCTACATTTTGATTATTTTGCAGGACAATTGCAACATCAAAGAGAGCATTCCGGCTAGGATCTCGTTGTAAATTCAAATCAGATACGATCTGATCAAAGGGATAGTCTTGATTATCATAAGCCTCTAAAGTGGTTGTTTTTACTTTGCTAAGGACATCCGTAAAACTGTCGTGATCTGCTATCTGATCCCGCAGGACTAGAGTGTTAACATAAAATCCGATTTGATCTTCTAAATCAGGATGATTTCTGCCGGCGATAGCAGAGCCTATTGTAATTTCATTTTGCTCAGTATAACGGAATAGAAAACTCTTAACCAAACTAACTAAACCCATAAATAAACTGGCTTCTTGTGCTTTAATTAACTTCTCAAAAGTATCGATCAATTCGGGTTCAGGTTGCCATGTAATTGTATTTCCTTGAAAACTTTTAACAGGTGGGCGCGGATAATCAACAGGTAAGTTAAGACGCACAGGGACAGGAGTTAATTTAGCTAACCAGTAATCCCGTTGACCTTGAAGTTTCGAGGTTTCTAATTGACTTTCTTGCCAAGAAGTATAGTCTTTATAATGAATTCTGAGAGGGGGCATTAATTGGTAATTTTCTTGTCCATAGGCGTGATAATGGGTGAGGAAATCTTTAATTAAAACCCCTGCTGACCAACCATCAGAAATGATATGGTGCATATTAAACAAGACGATGTAATTCTCTTGGCTTAGTTTAAGTAAGTTAACTTTAAGTAACGGTCCGACTTCTAAATCAAAAGTCGTTTTGGCATTATGGGCAATCGCTTCTTCGATCAAGTTTTCTTGTTCTGTCCTAACATAAGCTGTCAGGTCTATTTGTTTAATGACAAAGTTCATTTGATTATGGACAACTTGACGGGGTTGATTATTGATTAAAGTAAAGGTTGTCCGCAAAATTTCATGGCGTTGAATTAACTGTTGAAAGGCATTTTCAAAAGCATCAATATTAAGATTGCCCTTGAATTGATAAGCACTGGGCATTCCGTAAGCATTATGATTGTGATCTAGAAATTCTAAAGCCCAAAGACGACGCTGACCATGAGACATCGGATAGGATTTTTGGGGGGGAATTGCCGCAATGGGTTCTTGATAATTGTATTGAGTCTGGGAGATTAAAGTCGCCAATCCAGCAATGGTTGGAACTTTAAAGAAGTCAGCCAATTTTACGGATACATTTAGTTCTTTATGAACCCGGGTTACAACCCTTGATAAGAGTAGAGAATGACCGCCAATTTCAAAGAAGTTATCAAAAATACCGATAGGATATTTAGAGAGAATTTTTTCCCAGATGCTAACGAGATTGGATTCTAAATAATTCCGGGGTGCAACATAATTAGAATTAACCAGAGATTTATCGGTTTCTCTGAGTTCTCTCAGGGAGTGCAGGTCAAGTTTCCCATGTCGAGTTAAGGGGAATTGCTTTAAAAAAATAAAGTAACTCGGAATCATATAAACTGGTAAAAATTTGGCAAGAAATTCTCGAATCTCAGCAATTTCCAGAATTTTGTCTGTTTGACAGTAAGCAGATAATTGAGTTTGATTATTCACTTGAACGGGTAAAACAATCGCTCTTTCAATGGGAGCATAACGAGTCAATTGATATTCAATTTCTCCGGGATCAATTCGATAACCATTGACCTTAACTTGATTATCTTTTCGTCCTATAAACTCAATGATACCGGGAGCAGTTTGCTTGCCTAAATCGCCGGTTCTAAAGAGAGTTTTTGTCTCATCAAGAAAGCTAGGTTTAAATTTTTCTTGAGTCATTTCGGGTTGGTTATGATAACCCGATGCTAGGGCGGCACCTTCTACACAAATTTCGCCGATTACATGGAGGGGAACGGGATTATTAAATTCATCAAGAACCCCTAAGCGATTGTTATGGAAAACTTGACCGAGGGGGATTTCGCTGTCTAAGTTTTCCGTGATTTCATACTGGGATACTCCTACACAAGTTTCTGTAGATCCGTAGACATTGCTAACAATTTCTGCTGGAAAACGTTTCCGTAAAGCTAAGGCAGTTTCCCGATCTAATTTTTCCCCTCCTACCGAGATATATTTTAAGCTGGAAATAGTTTCTTCTGGTTCAAGTAGCCCGAAGATTTCTCGATAGATAGATGGGGTGGTGTGTAGGGCATTAATTTGATTTTCCTGTAAGAAAGAAACCAAATGTCCTATATATTTTATTTCGTACATATATAGGGATGCACCTATGGTTAAGGGGAGAAAAATATTACGAATAGATGGATCATGAGTAACAGCAGCTGTGAAAATATAGCGCCATTCAGGATGTTTATCTAAATCAAAGGTAAGTCGTAAGCTTTGAATAACATTCAAAATTGAGATGTGACGGCCCATGACTCCTTTAGGATTACCAGTTGAGCCTGAAGTGTAGAAAATATAGGCGGTTTGGCTAGAGTTGCGGAATATTTTAGGCTCATTTTTGTCATATTTTTCAACAATAGGATCGATTTTATCTAAGCAAATTTTCTCTATTTTTTCAGGTAACTTAGAGATAAAATTACTCTCCGTTAGGCAAACATGACAGCCACTATCTTTTAAAATAAACTCAATGCGACTGTTAGGATATTGAGAGTCTATAGGAACGTAAGTCGCTCCAGTTTTAAAGGTAGCCAGAATCCCGATGATTAAGTTGTGATCACGCTGGAGCATCACCCCAATCACTTTTCCTACACCTAGCTGATATTCCTGCTGTAAATAATGAGTAAGACGATTGACTTTTTCATTTAATTCTTGATAGCTAAGGCTAATTTTTCCCGCAATTAAGGCGGGAGCATTAGGGGTTAATTTAACTTGAGCTACAAAGTCATCAATGATGGTGGATTTTTCAGGGAGTTTGCGAGTTTTTCCTGTTAATTGTCTGAGTAACTGCTCTTGTTGGACTGAGGTTAATAAAGGTAACTGATAAAGAAGATTATTAGCATCGTCAATGATTCCCCTCAGCAAAATTTCAAAGCTTTCAATAAATTGTTTAATTGTCTCTTTTTTAAAGAGTTCTGTATTGTAATTGCAGTAAATAATGAGGTTATCATTAAGTTCAATTAAGTTAAATCCTAGATCAAAAGGGGTGTAACCAATCGGTTCCGGTGGCAAGGATACTTTTAAGTCTTTAAACTCAGGCAGAGTTAAACTAGGATCCATGTTAAAAGATACCGAAATGAGAGGGGAACGAGAAAAATCTCTAGGTAATTGTAAAGCTGCTAATAAATCCTCTAAAGTATAACTCTGATGGCGAAAAGCGTCTATCAGGGTTTGTTTAGTATGTTGTAAATGTTCAATAAAAGAGGTGGTAGCATCGACTTGTATCCGCAGGGGTAAAAATTGAGAACAAAAGCCTACTAAGTTGTCACTGCCTTCTATTTGTCGCCCAGAAATAGGAATACCAATGACTAAATCTTTATGGCCAGAAATTCGACGCAAAAAAGCAGTATAAGCGGCGAACATCGTCATAAATAATGTAGCTTTATTTTTGCGTCCTACTTTCTGCAAATTTTGCCCAACTTCAGAAGGAATGACTTGACTTTCTTGTCCACCAGTGTAGGTTTTAACGGCGGGACGGGGAAAGTCGGTGGGAAGCTCAAAGGTTGGCAGATGTTCTTGATAGGTTTTCAACCAAAAATCCCGATGCTCTAACATTTGTGGACTTTGCGTCTCTTGCGCTCGCAAAGTTAAATATTGCCGAAACTGCATCGGTGGTTTGAGAACCTCTTTAGTTGTGTTATTTGAGGATGAATAAAATTGACCAATTTCCTGCAAAATTAATCCTAGTGACCAACCATCTGCCACAATATGATGAGTTTTTAAAGATAGCAGATAATGGTCCGGTTTTAAGCGCATTAAAATCACAGCAAATAAGGGGGCAATCGACAAGTCAAAGGGTTTTTGGGAAAACTGAGATCGTAACGCTAAGGCCGTCGCTTCGGGATTATCTTCATCCTTCAAATCAATTAGTTTTAATTTAATGTTAACTTCATTGACAACTTCCTGTAATTCTCCTTGTTCTATAATTTGGGTTCGCAAAGCTTCATGGCGATTAATAACTTGATTAATCGTTTTTTCTAAAATGTAAACATCTAAAGAACCTCGTAATTCTAGGGATGTTGTGACGTTATAGGATGCTGAAGCATTACGGTCTAATTCAGCTAATAACCAAAGCTGACGTTGAGCTTCACTGGTGGGAAAGGATTGATTTAAAGATGGTAAATGTCCCCTACCATCTTCATCTTCAGAGAGCGGCTTTTTTTCTTCTTTCTTGACTTGGGGGCGTTTAGCATTAGCAAAAAAACCGGCTTGCTGCAATTCCGTAATCGCTTCTTTGACAGCTACTATAACTTTGTCTATATCTTCATTAGTATGGCAGGTGGAGAGAAAACAAACTCGTTTTTCCCATGTGTAGATCCCTTTGAGATTTAATAGATAATAAAAGAGGGGTAATTCGATGGGTTGTAAGAAGATACTATAAGCTCCAAAAGGTTCAAAGCGGAATAAAGAGCCAAAATTAACAACCCGAATCGGAATGCCTATTTCTTGAAAAAACTGATTGACTTCGGTGGCTAATCGATGAGTTAATTGATTCACTTTTTCTTGAATCGTTGTACTGTTTTCCCGAAGATGTAACAGCACAGCACGACAAGCAGCAAGGGCTAAAGGATGACGACAAAAAGTTCCCCCAAAAGCGGTTAACTCGGTTTGGGGATGAGAGTCATCTCCGTATTGCCAGAAACCGCCGTCAACGGTATCTAAGAAATCTGCTTTACCGCAGATCATACTAATTGGTAAACCTCCTCCAATGGCCTTACCATAAATGACTATATCGGCTTCAACATTGAACCATTCTTGCGCTCCTCCCGGAGCAATCCGAAAGCCGGTAATAATTTCATCAAAAATGAGTGTGATTCCTTTTTTGTGGGTTATTTGTCGTAGTTTTTGCAGAAATTCTTGAGGCTGTAAATCGGGTTTGCGACTTTGAACTGGTTCGACTAATACGGCGGCTAAATCATCAGCATGAGTAGCAATAATATCGAGGCTTTCTTCAACTCCATAACTCAAGACTATTACGTCTTCAACCATTCCTAAAGGGGTGCCTAGACTTAAAGGTTGAGCAGTGGTTTTATCTTCTCCTACTCGTGCTAAGATGCCGTCAAAAGTTCCATGATAGGAGCCGGCAAACATAACGATTTTTTGACGTTTTGTACGGGAGCGAGCAATGCGAACAGCCGCCATAATCGCCTCGGTTCCCGTATTACTAAAAGCGACTCTTTCGACTCGGCCCATTTCACTAATTAAAGCGGCGGTTTCGGCGGCCAGATTTGACTGCATTCCTAAACCTATTCCTCGATTTATTTGTTCTTGAACCGCTTCAATGACAAAATCAGGACTATGCCCAAAAAAGTTAACCCCAAACCCCATGGCTAAGTCAATGTAATTATTGCCATCAATGTCCTTAAAATAAGCCCCTTGAGCGGATTCTGAAACAATGGGATATTGAAATTCTTTTAAGGCCATGCGGAAGTCAATGGTCGGTTTAACATCTACCATTGTCTTACGGCTATTTTGTGAATAGGCTTTTGATTTGGCGGTTTTCTGGTTATAAATACCCTGTAAATTTTGAATAAAGGCTTGTTGTTGTTCGGTTAAGGATTTGTTCTCAGTGAGCTTTAAGGCTAAGGGGTTTAAATTGGGAGAACTAGGTTTCTCAGGAGATTTGGGCTTCTCTTGAGAAACCGGCGGGTAAGTTTCTATTTTAGAGCTTTGGGCAGGAATGATTTGAGTCTGATTCGTTAATATTTCGGGGGCTATACTGGGGGAGACGGGGGCAGTTTGAAGAACTTCTAATTGCTTGATAATGGTTTTTTCATGGAGGTCTTTTAGGTCTTTTAAAGATTGTAATTGAGCCATCATTAAGGCTTCTTTACCAGAGCTTTCACCAGAGACAGTGAGCTTAGGCATTGCAGGAATTGAGAGGGGTTCATCTGGCACACAAGCAAGAATTAATTCTTGTCCATTGTTAATGGGAATATTGTTTTGTTTAGAGAAACTATTCGCCGTAGCAAAACCACAACTTTTTAAAACGGAACACCAATTTTCACCCCTTAATAAGGGAGTATCTGAGCGTAATTGTTGATCCTGAAAGCGCCACCATCCGGGGGTTAATCCAAAGGTTAAATTCAGCCATGAGTTATTTTCTACGGTTTCGAGGAGAACTAAGTAACCGCCGGGGCGCAGAAGTTCCCGAATATGGGTTAGAGTTTCTGTAATATTTCGGGTTGCATGAAGGACGTTAGCGGCCACAACAATATGATAAGTATGGGCAGGTATCCCCTGAGAAATGGGGGACTTTTCAATGTCTAGTTGATGAAAGTTTAGGTTATATTTTTTCTGAAATTTTTGCCTAGCTTGATGCAGTAAGAAGGGAGAAACTTCGCTAAAAGAATAAGTGACATGATCGAGGTTTAAGTGGTTAAGAATTGCTTCTGAAGTGGCACCAGTTCCTCCTCCTATTTCGAGAATTCGATAGGGGCGATCACTATTAGAAAAGTTCTTTAAAATCTGGTTAATAGCTTGGGCAACTCGTTGATTCATCAATCGAGATACGGGAGAGTTGCCATAGATACTTTCTGCATGAGCAACGGAACCTTCTGGGAAAATTAATGTCAAGGGATCTGTATTTCCCTTAAGAACTTCTGCTAAATTTTCGCCGCAGCGTTGCAACATTTCTAATTCAGGTTTTGCAGACGGACAAATTTTTTCTAGCTTTTGTAGGGCTTGGGGTAAGGAAAAATACTCAGGCAAGTTTTTGACAGTCCAAACATTCCCTTGATTTTGAAGAATATTAGCTTGCTCTAAATCCTGCAAATAACGATTGAGCAAAATGTGATATTTAGGAGCAATAGGTAAGGTTTGTCTTAGGGTTTCTATTGTCCATTGTTCCCCCTGATTAAGTTTTTTCCCTAAGGACTCTAAAGCCTTGATGATATAGGCTGTAGCGATGGGTTGCAATTGATTAATGACTTGCAGATAATTGCTTAATTCTGTCTCGTCATCGATAACTTTAGTTGTTATTTCTGAAGTATTTTCTAAGGGTTTTTCTTTTACAAATTGGCCGAGGTATTCGGAGATATCAACAAGAGTTTGTAAATCGGTAAAGAGTTGATCTATTTTCACTTTGACTTGAAATTTTTCTTCAATTTTGCGAGAAAAGTCAGTCAAGATAATTGAGTCTGCTCCTAAGTTTAGTAATGTCTCATCCTCCGGCAGATCGTTCTCATCTTCTTTCAGAAGTAAAGCCAGAATTGATTTTAATTGATTACGGATTTCCTGTTGATGCTTTTGCATATTAAAAACTGTGGTTTCGGTAAGGTTAGAAGTTTGTGAGTCTAGGAATATTTTGTCAATGCTCTGATTTTCTGTTCGAGGATTAGGCTGAAATTGGAAAGGTTTTCTTTGAAAGGGATAGTTCGGCAATCTGACTTTTTTATAGCCATAATTCTGATTGAATTGTTCTGGGTTGAAAGGCAGGCCATTGAGGTAGAGTTGTCCCAAGGCTGAAAGAATTGTATGCCAGTTATCTAAGCCACGATTGAGAGAACTTAACCAGATGACCTCATCTTTATAACGACGACCTTGTTCTGCCAGTATTGGTCTTGGTCCCACTTCTAAAAATAGGTTATATCCCTTGTTGAAAGCGGTTATCAAACTCGACAAAAATCTTACTGGTTCTCGGCATTGTTTGCTCCAATAAGTGGCATCTGGTGCATTTTCTAAAACCTCTCCATCAAGTCCTGAAAGTAAGAGAATTTGGGGTCGTTGATAAGAAATTTGACGAGCCTCTTTTTCAAATTCTTTTAAAATTGGCTCCATTAAAGGGGAATGAAAAGCCTGAGTAACGGGGAGATATTGGGCGGGAATTTTTTGCTTTTTGCAGGTGCTAATAACTTCCTCAAGGCAGGCACTTTCTCCAGCAATAACAATCTGTTGAGGGTGATTAATGGCAGCTATTGAAACCGTTTCATTATAATTTTTAATTAGGGAACTTACTGTCTCTTCATCAGCAAAAATTGAAGCCATTTTCCCGGAGGTTGTGGTTTGCATTAATTGCCCCCGTTTGACAATTAAGGCGAGTCCAGCTTCTAAGCTAAATACTCCTGCGATACAAGCTGCTACATATTCTCCCACACTATGGCCAATCAGTAAACTGGGGGTAATTCCCCAAGATTTCCATAGCATTGTTAGGGAATATTCTAGGGCGAATATAGCCGGTTGAGCGTAAGCGGTTTGATTGAGTAAATCGGTCTGTTCACCAAATAATATTTCAGTTAAAGGATGGTCTAAATACTTCGCTAATATTTCGGCACATTGATCAATATATTGACGAAATGTTGGCTGAGTTTGATAGAGTTGATGCCCCATGCCGGGATAACAAGCCCCTTGCCCTGTAAAAAGAAAAACAATTTTAGGGGATTTTTCTGATGTAAAACGTTGATAAAAAGTCAAATCATCAAGTGGGTTTTCTTCAGCAAAAGCGGCTAATCTTTGTTGTAATTCTGGACAAGTATCGCCAACAATGGCTAAACGTTCAGGTAAATCTATCCTTCCGACAGCTGCACTATAACAAATATCTCCAATTTCAGGATGAGATTCTAGGAGGGTATGAAAACGTTTAGCTAATTCTTTTAAAGCGGTTGTGTTGTGGGCTGAAAGAGTTAAGAGATGACTAGGAATTTGTTGTTGAATTTCTGAGATTTTGCTGACGGGTGCTTGTTGAACAATGACATGGGCATTTGTGCCGGAAAACCCGAAAGAACTTACCCCAGCTATGGGTACTTTATTGTTATTCGGCCAAGGTATATTTTGAGTAGGAATTTTAATAGGATGGTCTTCCCAATCAACCAGAGGATTAGGGCTTTGGAAATGAAGATGGGGAGGGATTTTACCCTGTTGAAGAATCAGAATTGTTTTAATTATTCCCGCCATGCCAGCAGCGGCTTCAAGGTGGCCGATATTGGTTTTCACTGAGGCGACATAAAGAGGGTCGGAGCGCTTTCCATAAACTGAGGCAATGGCATTCAATTCGATGGGATCTCCTAAAGAAGTACCTGTGCCATGAGCTTCTATGTAGCTGACATCTTCAGGGACTATTCTGGCATCAGCTAGAGCTTGACGGAGCAATTCTTGCTGGGCGGGTCCACTGGGTACGGTTAAACCTGCAGCAGCGCCATTATGATTCACTGCCGAACCTCGCAACAGGGCAAGAATTTGATCCCCGTTTTTCTGGGCTTCTGATAAAGTTTTTAAAATTAAAACCCCACAGCCTTCCCCTCGCACATATCCATTTGCAGAGGCATCGAAAGTCTTGCAACGCCCATCGGGGGACATCATTCCCGACTGAGAAAGAGTAATCGTAATTGCGGGTTCTAAAATGAGGTTTACCCCACCCACTAAAGCGAGTTCACATTCACGATTTCTCAGGCTACGAATCCCCTGATGGACGGCTACTAATGAGGAGGCACAGGCTGCATCAATCGAGAGACAAGGACCGTGAAGATTGAGAAAATAAGATAGCCTGCCAGCGGCTGCGCTTAGAGCATTGCCGGTGCCAAAAAAAGAGTCAATTTGATCATAGTTTGTGCCGTAAACCTTCAGGGCATGGTCAATGCTAGTAATCCCCACAAATACCCCTACTTTATTATCGGCTAAATTTTTCAGAGGTAAATTGGCATTTTCTAAGGCTTCCCAAGCAACTTCTAAGAGTAACCTTTGTTGAGGATCCATGGAGGCGGCTTCTCTTGCTGAGATCGAAAAGAAACGGGCATCAAATTCTGTGATATTCTCTTGAAGAAATCCCCCATAAGCGGTGTTCATTTTTCCTAAAGTTGGTTCTTGAGAATACAGTTTTGATATATCCCAACGGCTTTTAGGAACTTCTACTATCGCATCAAGTCCAGCTTGACAAAAACTCCAATACTTTTCTGGGGAATTGATACCTCCCGGAAAACGACAGGCCATTCCGACCACCGCAATGGATTCACTTTGTCTCGTCTCTAATTCATTGATACGAGCCTGCATTACCTCCATTTTACTTAAGGTCGTTGCCATTAATTTTTTGTAATCTATACTCTCAACCATGCCCCATTCTCTATAATTTCTAAGTTTATCCGCCGTTAAACATAAATTAAGATGCTGCTATCAGTGAATATAAACAAAAGTTTAACCCCACAGAGTTAAGCTTACTCATGTTCATCTACTTAGCCTACCACATCTCATGCCTTTTGAAACATTATTTTTAAAATTTAACCTCCATATTGATCAAGCTCCGTTAATTTTTGATTAAGTAATCTTGCCAGTTCGTCTTCACTGAGGCTGTCATAGGGACTATGATTGTCAGGAATTGGATTTATTTTAATCTCAAAATCGAGATGATTGGCTAGAATTTGTTCCCGTAAGTAGGTACTTAAGCTGAGAAGATTAGGATAATCGAAAATGATCGAAGATGGCAATTTACACCCTAAATCTGTTTCTAAGCGATTTTTAAATTCTATGACCATTAGAGAGTTTAAACCTAAGTCTAAGAATGATGTTTGTTGAGGAATAACTTTGTTCCCATTTAACCCAGTCACTTCTCTTAATATTTTCTCCAGTCCTTCTAATAAAGCGTTTATTCGTTCGTCTATAGAGACAGATTTTAATCGTTCTAATAGTTTTGCTGGACTTGTTTGTTTTTGATTTTTTAGGGTTAATACCTCGCTAAAGAAGGGTTGATTAATATTGAAAGTTTGGTTAAAAATCGACCAATTAATATCGAGAACTATCCCTTGAGTAATATCATCTAAAATTACCTGATTGAGATATTGAAACGCTTGCTCAGAAGGCATCATCTGCAAACCCCAATTAGCGAAACGTTGTTGATCAATTTGGTTGCCCGTCTCCCAAGCTCCCCAATTAATACTAATACCAGGTAATCCTAAACTTTGCCGTTGCTGCATTAGAGCATCCATGAAAGCATTAGCCGCAGCATAATTACTTTGACCCGGTGAACCAAGGATGACAGCCGCAGAAGAAAAGCTCACAAAAAAGTCTAAAGATAGAGAGCGAGTATAACGATCTAATAATAAAGTTCCTGCTACTTTTGGACTCATTACCTTTTGATATTTTTGCCAACTTTGATTACTGATCAGCCCATCTTCTAAGACTGCTGCTGCGTGAATTATTCCTCGTAAGACGGGCAAGTCTGCCCCAAAACGAGAGAATAAATTTTTCATATCTGTGGGGGAAGTAATATCAGCTTCAATCAAGGTTACTTTTGTTCCTTTCTCCACTAATGGGGCTATCAATTCTGTTGAAAATTTAACATGGCGACTACACAAAACTAAGTGACTTGCTCCCATTTCTGATAACCATTGAGCCACTAATCCGCCCAGTTTTCCTCCCCCTCCCGTGATTAAATAAACCCCTGACTGATTAATAAAATGTCGTTTTTCTGAGCTAGGAAGAGATGCAGAAACTAACCTGGCTGCGTAGCGGTTTCCTTGACGTAAAGCCAAACGGAATTCATGGGGGAAACACTTTAATTCATTGAATAAAAGTTCAGCTTCATTAGCTTCTTTATGGATTGGTAAATCTAAACAAACACAACCCATTTTAGGATACTCTTGATTAATGACTGCTCCTAATCCCCATAAATGGGACTGTTGAGGATATAAAGCCGTATCATTGATAATTTTATTAGCCCCGCGAGTAATCAGCCATAAATGAGGTAATTTCTCCCAGTTATTAGTGAGGGTTTGCACTAAATTTAAGACGGCATGAGAACTCTGATATACTGTATCTAGCACGTCTTCAGCTTCTGAAGATTCCCAAGAAAAAACAACGCCAGTCGGAAATTCTCCCGATGGATAAGCTTCTTGATAGAGACGCTGAAAATCAGATTTCTGAGCCGGATTGATGACAAAAGAATCTTGAGAATTACATTGATAATTCTGTCCCATTTCTACAGTAATTACTTTTTCTCCTGCCCTTTTATATAAATTAATTAGGGAATTTAAGTCTGTTTCTGGACGAACCAAGACTAACCAAGAATTTTGAGGATCAACGGCAACAGTTGGCATTGATGGAAGTTTTTTCCATTCCACTTTATAAAAGCAATCGTTCGACTTTTCTTGCCATAAACTCTGTAAAATAGCCGGATTTATGCGCCGTGCTGTTAAGTCAGTAAAGCGAGCGCAAAGCTGTCCTTGTTCATCATAAATATTAACATTTACTCTCATTTCACCATTAGTATCTGAGATGACCTGAACTTCCGTCCAAACTTGCGAAGTTGGATTTAGGAATATTTCCAAGGAAGAGAATCCATAAGGTAGATGCAATTCTTGACCATGAATTTCGGGGAAAGCTGCCCCAATACTTTGTAAGCAAGCATCCAAAAGAACTGGATGAAAATGATAACGCCGATCCGCTAAACTAGGGTTAATACTAATTTTAGCTTGAGAGCCTTTTTTGAAAGAATATAACTCTTGAATCGCTTGGAACTGCTCCCCATACCTGATCCCCATCTGCTGATAAAGTTCATAGAATTCACGAATAGAAATTGATTCTTTAGGGGTTTCTCTTTCTAATTTAGTTTGGGTTAATTCTGAGGCAGCCAAGCTTTGTATATCCTTAGGTTTGACTTCACCTGTAACATGAAGAACCCATTTTTCTTGTGCAGAATCACTGCTAAATATCTCAAAAGTATAAATCAGTTGAGATGATTTTTTAGGTCTAAAAATTATTTGGACTATTAAGGGAGTTGGAGATAAGAGTAATCCCTGATGAATAGAGACATTTTGAAGGGTGACAAAATGCCCATTAAATATTTTCTGACTTGCGGCTAAAATAGCTTCAATAAAACCAGTAGCTGGAAATACAATGTTATCAAATACCTGATGTTCTTCTAAATAACTAGGGTTAAGATAACTCACCTCGCCTTCAAAGATCATGTCTCCCGTTGCTAACTTTTTAAAATCTTTAATAAAAGGATGTAACTGAGTCTTGATTTGCCCTAGAGAAAATTCCGAATTAGATAGCCAATACCGTTCTCTTTGAAAGGGATAAGTCGGTAAAATAATCCGCTTACCTTGTTTAAATACTGTAGTCCAGTCTACAGAATAACCATTAACAAAAAGTGTTGCTAAACTTCTATACATTTGTGCCTGTTCATCCTGCCCGGGTACAATACTAGGCAACCATAATAGATCCTGGTTGGCAGAAATAAGGCGAGCCATACTCAGTAATACAGGCTTAGAACCGACTTCTAGAAAACAACGATAACCCTGATCAATTAAAGACTGAAATCCTTGACTAAACTGTACAGTACTACGCAGATGATCTACCCAATAATCAGGAGTTGTAATTTCTGAACCTACAGCTTTCCCTGTCAGATTACTAATAATCGTTAAGCTAGGTTCATGAAAAGAAATTGTTTTTAAGACCTGGGAAAAATCATCAAGAATGGGCTGCATTAAAGGAGAATGAAAAGCATGAGATACCGCTAAACGTTTAGTTTTATGCCCTTGATCAATAAAGTTTTTTTCCAGTTGCTCAACAATCTCTTTAAATCCAGAAATGACGGTAATTGAGCCATTGGCTGAAGCAATATTAACTTGATTTTCATAAGAAGTTAGAGCGTTTGCTACCGTCTCATAATCAGCATAAATAGCGGACATACTGCCATTGTGGGGCAATTTTCCCATTAATTTACCCCGTTGAGTCACTAATTTTAAGGCATCTTCTAAAGAAAAGACTCCTGCCCAACAAGCCGCCACATATTCCCCGATACTATGTCCTAAAAGGGCTGAAGGTTGTATTCCCCAAGATTGCCATAATTTGGCAAGTGCATATTCAAGGGAAAAAATCACCGGCTGAGTGATTTGGGTTTCCTCTAATAACTCACTATTTTGCTCCTGAAAGATTAAATCTAAGAGAGATTTTTCTAAAAGGGGTTCTAGAATTTGAGCACAAAGATCTAATGTTTCCTTGAAAACAACTTCTCGGTTATAAAGGGTTTCTCCCATGCCAGAATATTGAGAGCCTTGTCCAGAAAAGAGGAAAGCTATCTTTGGCGGAGTCTCTGATAAAATCGGTCGGATTAATGAGTCAGAATTTTCACCATCTTGGTAATCAATTAATGCTCGTTGTGCCGTGGTTATTGAGTCTGCTAAAATACAGATTCGTTGCGGAAAAATCCCCCGCCCTGTACTGGCGGTAAAACAAACATCAGCTAAATTGATAGACTCAGTCAAAATATCTTGATAATTTCTCGCTAACTCTTGCAGCGATTTTTCAGAGCGAGCCGAAAGGGGTAATAGATAAAAATTATTCTCCGAAGGTTGAGGTAAATCAGCGTCAATTTCCCCAACAATGATATGAGCATTCGTTCCACTAAATCCAAAGGAACTTACTCCAGCAATCCTTGTACGTTCGCTGATATTCCAAGGTTTTCCTTGTACAGGAACTTCAAAAATATGAGAACTCCAATCAAAGCGGTGATTAGGATTTTTAAAGTGAAGATGAGGAGGTATTTTATGGTGTTGTAACGCTAGAACGGTTTTAATTAATCCGGCAATTCCGGCAGCACCTTCTAAATGGCCTAAATTCGTTTTTACTGAACCAATAATTAAAGGCCGATTAGGGGAGCGTTGACCAAAAACGGCGGACATACTTTCTAATTCAATCGGATCACCAAGGGCTGTTCCAGTGCCGTGAGCTTCGATATAATCGATTTGTTCAGGCTTGAGATTAGCACGTTTAAGGGCTTGATATAATAATTTTTCTTGAGCTTGACCATTAGGAACGGTTAGCCCACTACTTGGACCATCATGATTGACGGCTGTGCCATAAATTTTCGCCAAAATTTGGTCTCCATTCTTAACCGCTTGGCTCAATCTTTTCAGAACAACTATTCCACAGCCTTCTCCTCGCACCATGCCATTTGCGCTCTCATCAAAGGTTTTGCAATGTCCATCAGGGGCAAGCATATGGGCGCGACTTTCGATTAAAGAAATAATGGGAGTTAAAATAATATTAACCCCTCCGGCTAAAGCCAGATCGCACTCACCATTAAGTAAGGCATTATAAGCTAAATGAATCGCTACTAATGAGGAGGAACAAGCGGTGTCAATAGTCATTGATGGACCCTGTAAACCAAGGACATAAGAAAGACGACCCGCCGCCATACTAACAGAAGTTCCCGAACCAGTATAAGCATTAATGGCTTGAGGAGAATAACTTAATTGGGCATAATCTTGCGTCATGCAACCGATAAAAACTCCCGTCTGACTGTTGCGTAATTTTTGGGGATTTTGTCCAGCAGATTCTAAAGCTTGCCAAGTAGTTTCCAAGAGTAAACGCTGCTGAGGATCCATAGCGACAGATTCTCTAGGAATAATGCCAAAAAATTCTCCATCAAATTCCTCAATTTGTTCTAGAAATGCACCGTAAGGAGCGTATATTTTGCCAGGGACATCGGGATTAGGATCATACCATGTTTCCTGATCCCAGCGATCTTGAGGAATTTCTGTTATAGCATCTTTTCCCTGTTCTAAAAGTTCCCAGAAAGATTGTAAATTCTTAGCACCGCCGGGGAATCGACAAGCCATGCCGACAATAACAATAGGATCATCATCGAGTTGTGATTTTTCTGACTGTTTTTGAGAAATTTCTGCTTTTATTTGAGGGGTAAATACCGGTTGAGAATTATCTAGAACTTCTCGCTGTAAATAATTAGCTAAGGCTTCAACATTCGGAAAACGAAAAGTAATCGTCGAAGGGAGAGAACAATTAAAGTCAGTTTGTAACAGATTTCGTAACTCTGTAGAAGTGAGAGAGTCCATCCCCAAATCAAAAAAGCCTTGTTGAGGGGAAAAAGTTTCATCATTTGAGTGTCCTAAGACATTAGAAACACGCATAATGATATGATTGGTTAGCCAATTAGGACGCTCTTTTAAGGTTAAATTTTGCCATTGTTTTAAAAACTCAGATGAGGGGGCAGCTTGGGGTTTTCCTTGAGGCAGAAAGTTTTTATAAAAGCTTTGATGAATATAAGGAAATTGTTGCCAGTCAATCTTAATTACACCAGCGCGAATAATCTGATTTAGGAGAATTTTTTCCAGAGCATTAAGGGCTAAATCTGGTTTCATAGCCGCATATCCTTTAGCGGCTAATCTCTCCAAAACATTGCGATCTACTGCTGCACCTATTTCGCTCCAAGGACCCCAATTTATGACCGTTCCGGGTAAATGATGCGCCTGACGATAATAGATAAAAGCGTCTTCAAAGGCATTAGCTGCCGCAGCATTAGCTTGTCCAGCTGAGCCAATTAAAGATACAGCAGAAGTATAACAGACAAAGAATTCTAATGGGTCATTTAGGGTGAGTTGATGAAGCAACCAAGTTCCTTTAACTTTGGGAGCTAAAACATAATTAAAGCGCTCTGGTGTTAGTCTTAATAAGGTTGTATCGTCTAAGGTTCCAGCAATGTGAAAAACGCCCCGCACAGGATATTTAGAACGGCATTCTTCTAAGACAGTGTGCATTTTTTCAGCATCAGTAATATCAAGTTTTTTGATGGTAATTTCTGCCCCACTAGAGGAGAGATTGGCTAATATTTCAGGGCTAATTCCTTCTGCCCCTCGACGACTACACAAAACTAGATTCCGCGCCCCTTTTTCAATCATCCATCGGGTTGTTGCTAATCCTAACCCCCCTGTGCCTCCTGTGATTAAATAATAGCCATCAGGACTAAAATTGATATTTCCATCTTCAAGTTTTCTCTGCACTAAACGGGGATAAAAACGCTGTTCCCCCCGCAAAGCAACCCGGTTTTCTTGGGGATTACTGTAGATTTCTTGCAGCAGTTTGTCGGCTGAGTTTACTTCATCTGGATCTAGGTCAATTGCCTTGAAATTAAGTTCAGGATGTTCTAAGACTAGGCTGAAGGCTATTCCTAATAAGGATGCTTGAGAGGGAGAGGTCAGGGTTTTAATGGCTTTTGCTGGTACTGCTCCTTGAGTCACTAAAATCAGAGCCGGCGGATTTTCTTGCTGCAATAAGGCTTGTAAGAAAAAGAGAAATCGTTGACAATGAATCTCGACTTGTTGATCAATTTCTCCAGGGATTTTTTCTAAGCCCCAGAAGTACAGTATTTGACGAGTTTCTGAAGTTATCGAGTTTCTCAATATTGATAGGTAATCTTCAGCCATCTCCGGGTTAATATCTTTGGAGAAGACGCAAGAACAACTTATTCCTCTCTGTTGGAATAGAGGGATTAAACCGTTAGCAATTCCTTGACTATCTGCCCAGATTATTTGATGATAGTAAGATTTTGCCGGAAGAGAAGGTAATTGCTCACTGCTTCGACTAATGATGACACTTTGTTTTAATAAATTTCGGGTTTTTGCTTGGCTTGGTTCGATAATATTAATGTCTTCAAATTGATTCTCAATCAGTAAATTTTGCCAATCTTTTGTGCTGATTAACGGATAACCATTCCGCCGCAGATCTTGACTACATAACCACCATCCTTCTGTCAAGCCAAAGGTTAAATCTACCCAACGTCTTGCCCCGGTACTTTCTAAGAGGATTAGTCGTCCCTTAGGAGCGATGAGAGAGCGCACATTTTCAAGGGTTTTTTGAAGGTTGGCTGTGGCATGAAGAACATTAGCGGCGATGATTATGTCAAAACTGCCGGGGAGAAAATCTTGAGTAAAGGGATTTTTTTCAATGTCTAAAGTTTGATATTTAATAAAGGGATAGTTTCTAAAATTTTCCTTGGCTCTTGTTAAGAAACTAGAGGAAATATCGGTGAATACATATTCGATATGTTCTGTCGATAAGTGAGGTAAAATGCCAGCAGTAACGGCTCCTGTTCCTCCCCCAATTTCGAGAATTCTTAGGGGATAATAGGGGGGGAAATTCGCAATAGCACGGCTGATTGTGGTGGCGACTAACTGATTCATCAATTTAGCTCCGGCAGCTTCCGAATAAATTGCTGCGATCGCTTCTAAATCCCCTTGAGGAAAGAGTAATTCTAATGGCTCAACTTGACGACTCATGACTGCTGCCAAAGCAGAGCCACAACGCTCCATTAGACTAATTTCTGCTGGATAATCGGCAAATTCTTGGCGGAGAATTTTAATTTGCGATGGCGATGAAGGTGCTTCTAATTCTTTGACGAATAACCAGCCATCTTTTGTCTGATTAACGATTTTTTCTTCAGCTAAAATACTTAAACATCGAGATAATAAAGGTCGGTAAAAATCGACAATTTGACCTTGATTTGCTATCTGTGCTTCGGAATAAGTTTGACCTAATTTTGGCTGTCCATTAAGTTTTGTTAAGGCTTCCCAAATATAGGTTACGCTTAACTTTTCCAAGGCCTCCATTAAGCTCTCATATTGCCCCAATTTTTCCCCTAGTTGTTGTTCTAAATGTGCGGGGTGAATTTGATTTTTAATCACCTGGGGAGCTACTAAAGTGTCTCTACCATTCCCTAATAATTCCTCGCAAGGCATCCATTCTTCTAGATAGATTTGAGGGGGTATTTCTTGGGGGATAATCTCTTGAGATTGAACGGCTTTTAGTTCTAAGTTGATGAGGGATGCCAAGGGTTGACCTTGGGGGGAATAGATATCAATATCAGCGATAATAATGTTAGGGTTAGGGGAGGAGTTTTTCAGTCGAACCGCGCTGATTACCTGCTCATCAGGAGGGTGGAAAAATGCCAATTGCCCAAGGCGAACAGGAACATAAGTTACTGAGGATTCTTCTTTAAATAAAATGGCAGCAATCCCTTGAAAACAAGCGTCTAACATAGCCGGATGAAAATGATATTTTTCCCGCTCTAACCTATCGGTTAATTTGATTTGAGCAAAAGCTGTATTTTCCCCCCGCTTCAGTTGATGAATGAGCCGAAAGTTACTCCCGTAATTTATCCCTGATTTTTTATAAGTTTCATAAAAGGAGTTGATATCGACTTCTTCAGAACAATTTTTGGCGATTTCTTCTAAATGACAATGGGTTAAATTAGTTGATTTCAATTCATCAATTTTTCCAGTAACTAATATTTCCCAATTTGGCTCAAGTGCATGGTAAATTTTAAAGCTTTTTTGCTCAATGATTAACTGTAATGTGTCTTCCGTATCTTTTAAAATTAATGCCTTCTTAAATTCAACATTTTCTAAAATAACTTTTTGATTCTCCCCGGCAGCTAAAGCCATTTCTATCAAGGCAGATGCTGGCAATATGGCCTGATCAAAAACCTGATGTTCTCTTAAAAATGCAGGTTTATGTTGACTAATATTGCCTCGATATTGAAGGAGAGCTAAGGGAGAAGGAAAATGATCGCCTAGTAAGGGATGTCCAGAGTAATAATTAGGGTTTTTATAGCTAGAAGACTCTGATTTATTGCCAGAATTTATCCAGTAGCGTTTGCGGACAAAAGGCGAATTAGGTAAACTAATTTTTTGCCCCAGATGTGAGCGATGAAAGGCTTCCCAGTTAATATTAAATCCTCGTACATAGAGTTGACCTAGCACCCTTTGCTCATGCTGATCACTATGACAATCTTCCCCTAAACTAGATAACCATAGAATTGAATTTACCCCTAACTTTTGACGACCTATATTAATGAGATTGGCACTAATTCCCATTTCTAGGAAGATTTGATATCCCATTTGATGCAAAGTAGAAATTCCCTGGGCGATTTCGTCGGATTTCTGCCTAATCCTTTCCCCTCTATTAACTGAATTTGTGAGAGATTTTTTCACAACTTCACCCTGATAAATTAGGGTAATATCGGGAGAGTTAGAATCGACTTCTGGGGTGCTTTTGAGCAAGGATAAAAGGTCTTCTGAGTTGGGGTTTTGTGGGCTAATTTGAGCGCGTTTCGCCACCAGCTTGACGGTATCTTCAAGGGAAAAAACTCCCGCTTGTTGAGTGGCGAGATATTCCCCTAATCCAGAACCTAAAATCGCAGAAGGAGAAATTCCCCACGATTTCCAGAGTTCACAAAGAGCATATTGATAGGCAAATAATAACGGTTGTACAGACAAAGGAATCTGAGGCTCTAAGGCTTTTTTAGATGACAATAATTCCTGAAGAGAAAATTCTAAATATTTTTTAAACAGATGATCGCACTGCCTAAAAGCATCATGAAATACTGGCTCATTATTGAGCAGGGTTTCAATGATTTCTGGACTAATTTCTTGCTCGTCATTGCAGAGAAAAGCAATTTTAGGATTGCTTTGCGCTTCTCCATAAATAATGTCGAAGCTATTATTTTGAAAGTGCTTTTCATCCCCATCGCTCTTGAGAAAAGCCTGAATTCCTTGGCGCAGATTCTCTTGATTAGAAACTAAAAGAGCAAGGCGGTGTTTATGGGGAAAACGACCGGTATTTAAAGATAGAGCAATGTCCTTGACGTTGAGAGCTTTTTTCTGCTCAAGATAATCCACAAATTGAGTCGTAAAAAGACGTAAACGTTCGGGTTCTTTAGCCGAAAAAGTAACGAGAATGGGGGATATTTTCGGGTTTTGGGGTTGCGGTTGAGGCGGTTCGCTTAAAATAACATGAGCGTTGGTTCCCGATGCTCCAAAAGAACTGACTCCAGCCGCTTTGAGCTTGCCATTGTTAACATTCCAAGGACAATTTTGCGTGACGATACTAATCGGTAAGGCATCCCAATTAATATGAGGATTGGGTTTTTTGAAATTCAGATGAGCCGGAATTTCACGGTAGTGTAGCGATAATGCGGTTTTAATTAATCCTGAAATTCCGGCCGCCGCCGCCAGATGACCTAAATTAGTTTTGAGAGAACCGACTAATAACGGGTTAGATTTCCGACGATTGACGCATAATGCCTCGGCTATGGCTTTAATTTCGATGGGATCTCCCAAAGATGTTCCTGTACCGTGAGCTTCAACATAATCGATAGCCGCGGCATCTAAACGAGCATCAGCTAGAGCTTCTCTGATTAATTCTCTCTGCACAGGCCCATTAGGAACGGTAAAGCCGCCACTGGCCCCATCGTTGTTGACTGCGGTCCCCCGAATCACTGCCCAAATGTGATCGCCATCTTGAAGAGCGTCACTGAGTCTTTTTAAGACGATGACTCCGCAACCTTCGCCTATCCCAAACCCATCGGCACTTTCGTCAAAGGTTTTGCATTGGCCATCGGCGGCTAACATCTGATTGCGGCACAAGGCGATGACGACTTCTGGAGTTAAAACTAAGTTCACTCCTCCGACTAACGCTTGTCTGCATTCTTGGGAACGTAAGGAACGGCAAGCCAGATGAACAGCGACTAAGGAAGAAGAACAAGCGGTATCTACTGCCAAACTCGGACCATTAAGATTTAAAAGGTAAGAAATACGCCCAGCTGCCGCATTAGTATGATTACCCGAAATATGATAGGCTCCGATGGCATTATAGTCCTCATTTGAGGTAAGAATACGGGCATAGTCATTGTTAGTAATCCCGATAAAAACCCCTGTTTTTCCCCTTCTAGCCGTCGTTGTTGCCATTCCTGCATTTTCCAAAGCTTCATAGGCCACCTCTAAAAGCAACCTTTGCTGAGGATCCATAGCGACGGCTTCCTTGGGAGCAATTCCGAAAAAATGGGCATCAAACTGGGAGACATCATCGAGAAACCCCCCCTGAGAAACATAGATTTTACCCACTTTATTCCGATCTGAATCATAAAAATCCTGCTGGTTCCAGCGCTCATTAGGTATTTCTCTGAGGTGATTTTTACCCGCTTTCAGGAAAGACCAGAAGGATTCAGGTGTCGCAATATTATGACCGAAACGACAACCTAAACCCACGATAGCTAAGGGTTCGCTTTGTTGAGACTCGAAAGCTTTTAATTTTTCTTTAGCTTCACTAAGAGCTTTAAAAACTCTAGTTTGGATTGATTGCTCGTTTTCGGATAAGTTCTTTTTATCTTGAAAGTCCATAGTGTTAGACTCGACTTGGAAAAGAATAATTATTGCGACTGACGGGGTGACAAGCAGATGGAAAGTGAAACAGGGTGTAGATTGTCGGGGTTAGGGTGTAGGGAAAAAGCTTGAGACTTTCGCCGAAAGATAACGAGGGAATTTGGTTTTTACTAGGTAAGTCGATTAATTTGATGGCTTACAGTGAGGAAATTTTCCCCCCACCTCACTTAAATTTCCACCTCGTTGTCACTTCTTCAGCTATTACGACCAGACAGCCAATCATACCTGATCGAGGTAGTAATTGTCAACAGACATCTCCAATAACCTGGTGTGGGGTGTGGCATCCTAAGCTCTGCTCTGCTGGCCTCGCGCCACTATATCTTTAAATGTCACACTTTCCGCACTTCTTAATATTCAATTAATAATTTTTACTAATTTATTGCTGACAAGAGTAGTTTCTACAATGAAGATTTTTCGTCAAAACATCTTGGGGAATGTAAAGATATATAAAAGTATATGAAGATGTGCGGAATGTCGGTTTAATATGCTATGATGTCGAAGCTCAGAACAATTTTGAAGAAGCGACAGAAACCTCGACCTTAGCCGTAGTCGGGTTTCCTGTAGTCCATATAGCAATAATTCCACTCGTCAGAGACGGGAATTATCGCTTTAAGGGAACAGGGAACGGGTAAGCATTGTACCCCATGACTCTGAATACCGCCATCAACTACTATTTAGGGACAAAGTTAGAACAGCAATGGAAGCACATCTGGTTTCAATAGATTACCAAATTCGGCAACTTCAAGAAATAGATCCAGTAACTACTCTATTTGGTAATGTAAGTCAGAATAAAACCGGGGAGCAAGATAGCGTTATTGAAGTTATCTCTACAGATTTACAGAAAAAAATCAACAGTTTAACGGCAAATAATTCTGTTAATAATTTAGCATTTCATCTGGCTGTTGTCCAGGTTTTAATGTTTAAATATACTGCTCAAGTCGAGTTTGCTACAGCTACAGGAGCTTTGAATACAGAAAAATTAGATAGCCTGATATTTTGCCGATTCAATCAACATAATTTTAGTTCATTTAAAGATTTACTAAGAATCATTCGTAAAGATTTACAAGAAGGATATCGCCATCAAAACTATGCTCTGGATAGTTTGGTCAAAACCTTGGCAGCAAGAGGAGGAGAACTAGAGAATATTTTTGACGTTGCTGTGATCAAAGAAGGCCTGTGCGCCGACATTTCTTCCTTAAATAAATTTCAATTAGTTTTTGCCATAGCAGCGGATGATAGTGGTGTTTCTGTCACTTTTATTAAAGATAAATTTCCCAGAGATTTTGTCGAGAGAATGCTAGGACATTACCGTAAAATCTTAGAAACAGTGACGAGTAATCCCGATATAGATTTGTCAGAAATTGATATATTAACGGCAAAAGAACGAGAACAATTGCTGATAGATTGGAATGATACGGCCATTCAATATCCTCAAAAGCAATGGATTCATCAGCTATTTGAAGAGCAAGCCAAACTTTACCCTGAGAGAGTGGCGGTCATTTTTGAAAATCAAGAATTAACTTATCAAGAATTAAATGAAAAAGCCAATCAACTTGGTCATTACCTACAAAAATTAGGAGTAAAACCAGAGGAATTAGTCGGAATTTGTCTGGAGCGTTCCTTAGAAATGGTAGTAGGTTTATTGGCTGTTTTGAAGGCTGGAGGAGCTTACGTCCCCTTAGATCCTAATTATCCTCAAGAACGCCTAAGTTATCTATTAGAAGATACTGGGTTAAAAGTGATCATTACTACGGAATTGCTGCGGGGATTGTTGGACGAATACCCTGGGATTGTTGTTGCTTTAGATACAGATTGGCCAGCAATTTCTCAAGAAAGTCAGAACAATTGTGACAGTGGCGTAGCGGGGGAAAATTTAGCCTATGTTATTTATACTTCGGGATCCACAGGTAAGCCTAAAGGTGCGATGAATACTCATCAGGGTATCAGGAATCGTTTGTTGTGGATGCAGGATACTTATCAGTTAACTAACAGCGATCGCATTTTACAAAAAACCCCTTTTAGTTTTGATGTTTCAGTGTGGGAATTCTTCTGGCCATTATTAGCCGGTGCAACCCTAGTGGTAGCTAAACCAGAAGGTCATAAAGATAGTATCTATTTAATACAATTGATCCAAGAGCAGCAAATTACTACCCTTCATTTTGTCCCCTCGATGCTGCGAGTGTTTCTGCAAGAAACAGAGCTAAAAGAATGTAGTTCTCTCAAGCGGGTTTTATGTAGTGGGGAAGCTCTGCCATTAGACCTAACACAACGCTTTTTTGAGCATTTTAACTGTGAACTTCACAACCTCTACGGGCCGACTGAGGCGGCGATTGATGTGACTTACTGGCCCTGTTTACCGGGGAGTGAAAAAGCGATAGTGAGTATTGGTCAACCAATTGCCAATACTCAGATTTATATTCTTAATCCGCACTTACAACCAGTTCCTATAGGGATTGTGGGAGAATTACATATTGGTGGTATAGGTTTAGCTCGTGGATATCTCAATCGTCCCGAATTAACAGACCAGAAATTTATCCCTAATCCTTTTGCTAAGGTCGCAGGAGCAATAGGGGGAGAAATTAGGGCAAAATTATATAAAACGGGGGATTTAGCCCGGTATTTACCGGATGGAAATATTGAGTTTTTGGGGCGTATTGACCATCAAGTTAAGATTCGAGGTTTCCGGATTGAGCTTGGGGAAATTGAAACTATACTCAGTGAACATCCAGCAGTTGAGCAAGCGGTAGTCATTGCATCGGAGACAGAAACCGGCAGTAAAACACTAATTGCTTATGTTGTGGGTCAGTCTCAAGAGGGGGAACTCTTGGCGACTTCAGAAAAAGGGCAATTATTCGATGAGCAAATCGAGCAATGGCAAAGCCTCTATAACCAAATTTACAGCCAAACATCGGCAGATTCTGAGGGTATATTTAATATTGTTGGCTGGAATAGTAGTTACACGGGGGAACCTATCCCGACTGCTCAGATGCGAGAATGGCTAGATGATAAGGTGAAGGTTATTCTCGCTCAACAACCTAAAAAAGTTCTGGAAATAGGTTGTGGAACCGGGTTAATATTATTCCAAGTTGCTCCCCATTGTCAGCATTATTGGGGAACAGATATTTCATCAGTAGCCTTAGACCATATTCAGCGAATTAATCAAGAAGGGCCAAAGCTGGAGCAAATAAGGTTATTTACCCGTACTGCCGATAATTTTGAGGGTTTGGAGTCAGAAGGATTCGATACAATTATCCTTAACTCGGTTGTGCAGTATTTCCCCCATATAGATTACTTATTGCGGGTTTTAGAGGGAGCTATCAAGGTACTAACTCCGGGGGGGTGTATTTTCCTTGGAGATGTGCGAAACTTGCAACTCATGGCAGCTTTTCACGCTGATGTAGAACTTTATAAGGCTAACCCTGAAGATTCGATTAGGGATTTTAAACAGCTTGTACAGAGGAAAATTGAGCAAGAAAATGAGTTATTCATTGACCCTGATTTTTTTAGAGCAATTCAGTCCTATTTTCCTCAGATTACTGAAGTCGAGATTCATCTAGAGAGAGGTCGATACCACAACGAATTGACTCAATTTCGTTACAATGTTGTTCTACGAAGCGCAACAATTGTGGATTTTAGCACCGACCTTCAAGAATTAAACTGGACTGAACAGCAGCTGACTTTATCTGAGGTGAGAAATCAACTGGGGACATCTGAGGGGTTAAGGGTGATAGGTGTCCCTAATTTGCGCTTGTTTGGACCTTTAAAAATTGTGGAATTGTTGAACAATTCTCAAGACTTTGGGACAATCGAGGAATTTAAAGCGATTAAATCGGACATTATACCGGAAAATGCCGTAGAAACTGAAGATTTTTCGGCTTTAGCTGCGGATTTATCCCTTTCGGTTTGGGTAACTAGGTCTGATACTCCGGACTGTTACGATGTGATTTTTGCTCCGCTAGAAAATTCCCGTAGAAATTACATCGCTTTTACCCCCACCCACACCGCAAAACCTGAATGGCAACTATATGCAAATCACCCTTTAAGGTCTAAGTTAAACAGTAAACTGATTCCCCAACTGCGGAGTTATCTGCAAAAGCAACTCCCAGAATACATGATACCCCATGCCTTTGTGCAATTGGATTCTATTCCTCTGACAAATAATGGAAAAATTGACCGTCGCGCCCTACCCTCTCCAAGCTATAACAGTTTAAGGAATTCGGAGAATTTTGTAGCACCTTGTACCCCTCTTGAGGAAATTTTAGCACTGATTTGGGCTGAAGTTTTGGGCATCGAAGAGGTTGGTATTCACGATAATTTTTTTGAACTTGGGGGGGATTCGATTCGGGCAATACAAGTGATCGCTAAGGCGCGACAAATGGGTTTTCATTTTTCCTTACCCCAATTATTGCAACATCAAACCATTCAAGAATTGGCCAATTGCGTTAGCTATGAAATTGATACTTTGGGGACTGAAAAAACGGAAGTTTTTAGTTTAATTCCTCAAGAAGTTCGCTGGGATTTACCGGAGGAAGTGGAGGATGCTTATCCTCTAACTGCTCTACAATTGGGGATGATATTTCATAGTGAATATCAGGGGAATCTGTCGGTGTACCATGATGTGTTTACCTATCATATTCGTGCTACTTTTAATTTTCCCGCTTTACATAGTGCTATTAAGGAGATTGTCCAGCGGCATCCGGTATTACGAACCAGTTTCGCACTCTTTGAATATCAGGAACCCCTACAATTAGTTCATCGACAAATCGATGTTCCTTTAGGATTAGATGACCTAACCCATTTATCTCCTTCTGAACAAGACACGGCTATTGATGATTGGATTGAGCGGGAAAAAATCCGCACTTTTGACTGGAATAGTCCTCCTTTATTTCGCTTTCATCTCCATCGCCGCCATCAGGATAACTTTAACCTAACTTTCAGCTTTCATCACTCTATTTTAGATGGTTGGAGTGTAGCCTCATTGCTCACAGAATTGTTACAACAGTATCTCTATCTTCTCGACAAAAAAGTTTTACCTCTTTCTCCCCCTCCAGATATCAGTTTTAGGGATTTTGTCGCCTTAGAAAAGAAAACTATTCAATCGACAGAATGCCAGAATTATTGGCAAGAAAAACTCAGAGATGTCACGCTGACCAAACTTCCTCAGTGGTCGAAATCTAATCAAGTTAATCAAGATTGGGATTGGTTAGTTCCCATATCTAGTCAGGTATCTCAGGGATTAAAACAACTCGGTAAACAAGTTGGAGTCCCCCTAAAAAGTGTTTTATTGGCGGCTCATTTTCGGGTATTAAGTTTACTGAATAATCAGAGGGATATTGTTACAGGTTTAGTCTCTAATGGACGGTTAGAAGTAGCCGATGGGGAAAAGATATTAGGTTTATTTTTGAATACTTTGCCCCTACGTTTAGAGTTATCTGGAGGTTCTTGGAGCGATTTAGTTAAGCAAGCTTTTGATGTTGAAAGAGAATGCTTATCTTGGCGAAGATATCCCCTGGCTGAGTTACAAAAAACTTTTGCGGGTCAACCTTTGTTTGATACGGCTTTTAATTTTATTCATTTTCATGTTTATCAAGGTATCATCGGGGTGCAAGATTTAGAGGTCTTGGGAGGGAAGTTTTTTAATCAAACTAATTTTACATTGTTAGCTAATTTTAGTCTTCATCCTCTTTCATCTGAAGTAGAACTTACCCTTAAATATGATGGGAATTATCTAGGGGAAAAGCAGATGGAGTTAATCGGAGGATACTACGAGAAAACTCTCATCGCTATGGCAACGGAAGGGTTAGAACGTTATGAGACTTGTTGTTTACTTTCTGAGCAAGAACAACATCAATTATTGAAAGAATGGAATGATACTGAGGTTCACTATCCAGATGACTGTATTCATCAATTGTTTGAGGAGCAAGTTAAGCGCAGTCCTGATGCGATCGCTATTATTGCAGAAAATGAACAATTAACCTACCGTCAATTAAACGAAAAAGCGAATCAATTAGGGCATTATTTAGGCAAAAAAGGGGTGAAACAGGAGTCTTTGGTGGGAATTTGCCTAGAACGGACAACTGAGATGGTTATAGGGTTATTAGCCATTCTCAAAGCAGGGGGAGCTTATGTACCTTTAGATGCAGCTTATCCAACTGAACGCCTCAATGTCATTTTAGGGGATGCCCAAGTTTCCTTGTTGCTAACACAAGAAAAATTAGTCGAGAAATTAGGGAATTATCCAGGGAATCTGGTGATATTAGAGGCAGAACAAAGAAATATAGCCCTAGAAAGTCCCGAAAACCTCTCTTTACCCGTAAGTTCCAGTAATACCGCTTATGTGATTTATACCTCCGGTTCAACGGGGAAACCGAAAGGGGTTGTCATTGAGCATCAAAGCACCACAACCTTACTGAATTGGTCCAAGGAAGTCTTTAGCAGTGAGGAATTAGCGGGGGTTTTGGGTTCTACGTCTATTTGTTTTGATTTGTCAGTATTTGAACTATTTTTGCCCTTGGCTGTGGGGGGTAAGATTATTCTGGCCCAGAATGTTCTAGATTTGCCTAGTTTAAGTGCAGCCAAAGAGGTAACATTAATTAATGCCGTACCTACAGCGATCGCCCAACTCCTGGAAATTGAGGCGATACCTGAGACTGTGCGAACGGTAAACCTCGCCGGAGAAGCTTTGTCTAATCAATTAGTCCAGAAGCTTTACCAGCAGGAAAACATTAAGAAAGTTTATAATCTCTATGGTCCTTCAGAAGATACCACTTATTCCACTTTTAGCTTAGTGCCTAAAGGACACCATGGACAACCGAGTATCGGCCGGCCTATTGCCAATACTGAAGTTTATATTCTGGACTCTTTTAAGCAACCGGTTCCTCTAGGAACTATTGGTGATTTATATATCGGGGGTGAAGGGTTAGCTCGATGTTATCTTAATCAACCTGAATTAACCGCCGAGAAATTTATCTCCAATCCGTTTAGCAATGAACCCAATGCAAAACTCTATAAAACAGGAGATTTAGCCCGATATTTACCCGAGGGAAATATTGATTTTTTGGGGCGGGGTGATAATCAGGTAAAATTGCGGGGTTTCCGCATTGAATTAGGAGAAATTGAGGCAACTCTAGGGACTTATCCCCAAGTTAAGCAAACGGTGGTGAAAGTTTGGGAGGACTCCTATCGGAATAAGAGGTTAGTCGCTTATCTAGTAGGAGAAAATGGCCCGATAAATACTGAGGATTTGCGTCGTTTCTTGGGACAGAAGTTGCCAGAGTATATGATTCCGGCTCTTTTTGTGTCCTTAGAAGCTCTCCCTCTGACTCCTAATGGAAAAATTGACCGTTCAAGATTACCCATCCCTGAGATACCTTGCACATCTGAGCAGGATTTTGTTCCCCCTCATACTCAGAAAGAAAAGATTTTGGCTAGTATTTGGCAAGATGTTCTCAGCATTAAACAAGTGAGTCGTTATGACCGCTTTTTTGAAGTTGGGGGCGATTCTATTCTCAGTATTCAGGTTGTCGCTCGCGCTCGTCAAGCCGGGTTGAAGATTACCCCTAAACAGATATTTGAATATCCTACTCTTGCTGAACTGGCTACAGTTGCCGATTATTCCACAGCAGAATTAGCTAAACAGGGTTTAGTGACGGGTATTGTGCCTCTCACTCCCATTCAACTGTGGTTTTTTGAGCAAAATCGCGCTGAAATGCACCACTTTAATCAGTCTGTCCTCTTAGAAGTTCCCCATCACCTGAAAGCTGATTTGTTAGCTCAATCTCTGAGAAAATTAATTGAACATCATGACGCTTTGCGGTTACAGTTTACTGTGGAGGAAGGACAATGGCAACAAGTCAATGAAGGAATGTCGGATGAAGTACCTTTTGAGGTGATTGATTTGTCTTCTATTCCTCAATCTCAGCAAGGGGAAACTCTCTTAGCAATGGCAACAGTTCAACAAGCAAGTTTAAACCTCTCTAGTGGACTATTAATCAAGGCCGTACTATTTGAATTGGCCCCCTATCAACCTAGTCGGTTACTGATTATTATTCATCACTTGGGAGTTGATGGTGTATCTTGGCGAATTTTGCTAGAAGATTTATTGATGACCTATCAACAGTTGGAAAGGGGGGAGAATGTAGAACTTCCTCCAAAAACCATAGCTTTTCAGGATTGGGCGCTTCTCTTGAGGGATTATGGACAAGGGGAAAAAGCGAAAGCGCTATTAGACTATTGGTTAACTCAACCTTGGTTAGAAGCGAGAAATTTACCTGTAGATAACGAGAGTGGAAAAGAAGACAATACAGTAGCGATGGCAAATGATGTCACGGTGACTCTAGATGAAGAACAAACCCGCACCCTCTTGCAAAAGGTTCCCGCTGCCTATAACACTCAAATTAACGAGGTTCTGTTAACAGCTTTAGCAGAAACTTTGACACAATGGACAGAAAATTTGACCATATCCCTTGATTTAGAAGGACACGGACGAGAAGATTTGTTCAGTGAGGTTGACCTATCGAGGACGGTAGGTTGGTTTACCAGTCTTTTTCCGGTTGTTTTGCGACTCCCCCCCGAAAATCACCCCGGTGAGCGACTCAAATCTATTAAGGAACAGTTACGAGCTATTCCTCACAAGGGAATTGACTATGGAATTTTGCGATATTTGAGTAATGAGGCTGATATTAAGTCTCAATTAGCTGAAATTCCTGCCAGGGAAGTTTTGTTTAATTATTTAGGTCAATTTGAGCAAGGACGATTGCAAAAAGGGGATTGGAAATTAGCGGATGAGTCTAAGGGGCCTAATCACAGTCTTAAGGGACATCGTAGTCATTTATTAGAGATTACGGCCAGAGTTATAGAGGGACAGTTACAAGTAAACTGGACTTATAGCGATCTAATCTATGAACGTTCGACGGTAGAATATTTAGGACGCAGCTATAAAGAAGCTTTGCTGAAATTGATTGAGCATTGTTTATCTCCTGATGCTGGGGGTTACACTCCCTCGGATTTTCCAGTAGCGCAATTGAATCAACAGGAATTAGACGATATTCTGGCAGAAATTGACTAATAAGGAGAATCTTTCATGGCAGACACAAAAAATCAACCCGCCAAAAATGTGGAGTCTATTTATCCTCTTTCCCCCATGCAGGAAGGGATGCTCTTTCATAGTCTTTATACTCCTGATTCAGGGATTTATTGTAGCCAAACTCTAATTACTCTGGAGGGAGAAATTAACCTTACAGTTTTTAGGCAAGCGTGGGAAAAAGTTGTAGAGCGTCACTCGGTATTAAGGACTCTATTTCTCTGGGAAAAACGGGAAAAACCTCTGCAAATTGTGCGAAAAAAGGTTGATTTGCCTTGGAATTATCAGGATTGGCGCAATCTTTCCCCCAGAGAACAACAACAACGTTTAGATTTATTGTTACAAACAGAGCGTCAACAAGGGTTTGAACTCAAAGTTGCTCCTTTAATGCGCTGCTTGATGATTCAACTATCAGACCAAACTTATAAATTCCTCTGCAATCATCATCATATTATTCTGGATGGTTGGAGTATGCCTATTATTTATCAAGAAGTTTTAGGGTTTTATGAGGCAGGTATTCAAGGGAAAAGTTATCATCTTCCTTTGCCGCGTCCTTATCAAGATTATATTGTTTGGTTACAGCAGCAAAACCCATCTGTTGCTGAGAGTTTTTGGCAGCGAACTCTTGAAGGGTTTATGACTCCCACCCCCCTGAGGGTGGACAGACTCCAGTTAATGAAATCTGAAGGTAAGCCGACTTATAAAGAGTATAACTGTCATTTATCGGCTTCTCACTCGAAAGACCTGCAATCTTTGGCACAAAAGCATAATCTGACCTTATCTACTCTAGTACAGGCCGCTTGGGCGATTCTTCTCAGTCGCTATAGTGGGGAGTCAGAAGTTTTATTTGGGGTTACGGTTTCTGGTCGCCCCCATGATTTATCAGGGGTAGAACATAGGGTAGGATTATTTATTAATACATTGCCGCTGCGAGTCTCCATCAGAGAATCAGATTTATTGTTATCTTGGTTACAGGAATTACAGCAAAAGCAAGCAGAAATTCAGGATTATGCTTATGTTTCTCTGGCTGAAATACAGAGATTGAGTGATATTCCACCGGGGGTTCCCCTGTTTGAGAGTTTGGTCGTTTTTGAGAATTATCCCAGAGAAGCGTTATCGAGAGATTCTCGTCAATCCTTAAGGGTTAAGGATGTGGAGAATTTTGAGGAAACTAATTATCCTTTGACGGTGGTTGCTATTCCTAAACAGGAGTTACTGATTCAGTTAATCTATGATACTGGCCGTTTTACTCAGGATACGATTGAACGGATGGCAGGACATTTACAAACTATTTTAACAGGAATTGTTACTGAACCTCTGCAACGAGTAACACAATTACCTATATTGACAACAGAAGAGCAACATCAGTTATTAGTAGAGTGGAACAATACTGAGGCTGATTATCCTTTAGATAAGTCTTTACATCAATTATTTGAGGAACAAGTTGCCCAGAATCCGCAGGGAATAGCGGTTATTTTTGAAGACCAAAAATTAACCTATCAACAGTTAAATAACCGGGGCAATCAGTTAGCTCACTGTTTACGAGATAAGGGTGTAAATCCAGAAAGTTTGGTCGGGATTTTTATGGAGCGCTCCCTAGGGATGGTCATCGGTTTATTAGGGATATTAAAAGCTGGGGGAGCTTATGTACCTTTAGATACGGATTATCCCACCGAACGCTTGGGGGATATCCTCTCAGATTCGGGTGTTTCTTTGGTGTTAACTCAGGAATCTTTAGGGGATTTTCTTCCCCAAACTGGTGCCGAATTACTGTGTTTAGATAGGGATTGGGAAAAGATAGCTACCTATAGCCCAGAAAATCCCTTCAATCTAACGACTCCTGAGAATTTAGCCTATGTTATTTATACATCAGGTTCAACGGGAAAACCCAAAGGAGTATTAATTAGCCATCGGGGGTTAATGAATTTAATTTGTTGGCATCAAGACGCTTTTGAAATTACGCCTTTAGACAAAACTACTCAACTAGCAAGAAGCGCTTTTGATGCTGCGGTTTGGGAGTTATGGCCCTGTTTAACAGCCGGTGCGAGTCTTGTCTTAGTTAAACCTGAAATCATGCAATCTCCCCCGGAGTTGCGAGACTGGTTAATTGCCCAAGAAATCACCGTCAGCTTTTTACCAACTCCCCTAGTTGAGAAGATTTTATCTTTAGAATGGGATGAAAATATAGCCCTCAGAATTATCTTAACGGGTGGGGATAAACTCCATCATTATCCTTCAGTATCAATGCCTTTTAAGCTTATTAATAATTATGGTCCTACAGAGAATACAGTAGTAACCACTTCAGGAATAGTTCCCGATTATGAGGAAGGAAACTCCTCATCCCCGTCTATTGGCAAGCCAATTTCTAACACAAAAATTTATATTTTAGATCAGAATTTACAACCGCTTCCGATTGGGGTTCCTGGAGAGTTACATATTAGCAGTGTGGGGTTAGCGCGGGGTTATCTCAATCGTCTGGAATTAACTAAAGAAAAATTTATTTCTAACCCTTTTAATTCGGGTATATTATATAAAACGGGGGATTTAGTTCGCTATCTTCCAGAGGGCAATATTGAATTTTTAGGGCGCATTGATAATCAGGTTAAGCTGAGGGGATTACGGATTGAATTAGGGGAAATAGAAGCAGTTTTAGAGACCCATTCTCAAGTGGAAAAAGCCGTAGTTATTTTGCGAGAAGATACGTCAGAAAATCAACGCTTAGTCGCTTATATAGTCAGGAAATTCCCCTCATTAGGTATCGGAGAATTGCGCCGTTTCTTGCAGCAGCAACTCCCCGCTTATATGGTTCCTTCTGCCTTTGTCATGTTGTCAGATTTTCCCTTAAATAACAATGGCAAGATAGACAGGAAAAAATTACCTGTCCCCGATGAGACATCAATTATTGAATCTGCTTATATAGCTCCAAGAAATGAAAAAGAAAGCCTCTTAGCTCAGATTTGGCAAGATGTTCTTCAGCTATCACAAATAGGGGTTAATGACAACTTCTTTGAGTTAGGAGGACATAGCTTAAAAGCTATTTCTCTAGTGAGTAAAATTCAAGAAAAGTTAGGGCAATCTTTGCCCATCAAACAAGTATTTGCTCATCCTACCATTGCTGAACAAGCAGAATTATTAAGCACTGTTACCCCTCTGACGGTAGCCACTATTCCCCTTGTATCTGCACAAGAAACCTACGAAACATCCCATGCTCAGAGACGTTTCTATGTCTTGCAACAGATGGATCTCAATAATGTAGCTTATCATATTGTTTCCACTCTCAAAATAGCAGGAGATTTTAGTCCAGATGTCTTTGAAAAAGCCATACAATTATTGATTTCCCGTCATGAATCCCTGCGGACATCTTTCATTTTAATTAACGGTGAACCACAACAAAAAATCCTGCAAAATCGTCCTTTTGATTGGGAATTTAAAGACTGGACAAATAAACCTGATGAAGAAATCTTAGAAACGATTGCAAAAGAGAGAAAAGCGTTTGACTTAGAAAAAAGTCCCCTGGTGCGCTCTAAGGTTTATAAACTGTCTCCGAATGAATATATTTTGGAGTTAGAAATTCATCATATTATCTGTGATGGTTGGTCAATGAGTTTGTTAGCTAAAGAATGCTTAGAATACTACTCTGATTTAGCCAAAGGATTACAGCCTAATATAGAGCCATTGCCGATACAATATAAAGATTATGCAGGGTGGCAAAATAATCTTTTAAGGAGCGAAAATAATTCAAAAAACCTAGATTACTGGCGGCAAAAACTGGACAATGGACAACTGACCAGAGTTCACTTACCGACAGACTTTAAACGTCCCCAAATAAAGACGTTTAAGGGTTCTCATTTAAGCTGGACATTTGACCGAGAAACGATTTCTAAATTAAGAAAAATTTGTCAGGAAAACGAAATAACCCTATTCATGGCATTGGTAGCGGCTGTCAAAATATTGCTGTATCGCTACAGTGGTCAACATGATATTACTATTGGTACAGAAATCGCCACTAGAAACCATCCTCAACTGCAATCTCTAATCGGTTTATTTCTCAATACCTTAGTTATTCGTGACCAAATTGAACCCGAAAAAGGCTACAAAAATCTACTCGCAAAGGTTCGTCAAACCGTTACCGAAGCCTTAGAACATTCCGATTATCCCTTTGATATTTTAGTAGAAAAATTAGCTGTTTCTAGAGAAATTAACCGCACTCCCTTGTTTGATATATTAGTCCTTCTGCAAAATTTTGATCAACCTGTAGGCTTAGAAAATATACAAATAAAATCTCTAGATTCCCTGACCCCGACCAGTAAGTTTGATCTATCTTTTGTGTTTAGTGAAGCTCAGGAAAAACTCAGATTAGAGCTAATTTATAACACCGACTTATTCCAAGAGGAGAGGATGAAAAAATGTCTCATTCACTTCGATAAACTCTTGAATGAAATGCTATCTAACCCTGCCCAACCCGTCAAAGACATTTCTTTGTTATCGGCAGCAGAAACCGCTTTCATCGCCAATTTTATCAATCCTATTCCTCGCTTAGAAACCCGTACCATTATCCATGATTTTATTGACCAAGTTGAAGCCAAACCGGAGAAAACATCGATTATTTATCCAGGGGGTAAATTTAGCTATCAAGAATTACATGAACTAACTAACTTTTGGGCTTATGCCTTAAAAGAATTAGGCGTGGAAAAAGACAAGGTTTGTGGTGTTCTCCTAGAAGGAGATTATCGTCAGTTAATCGCCATGCTGGCAGTATTTAAAGCCGGAGGAATCTATTTACCTCTACGTTTAGATGAACCAGAGGAGCGTCGGCAACGCATGATGATTAAAACTAGCCCCGAAATTATCTTAGTTGCGGCGGAGAATTTAGAGGGGATTAAACCCCAACTATCCGCATTAGAAAAACCGCCTCATATCTTAGTGGTTAAGGCTCATAAAATTCAGCAATATCATCAGTGGAATGGCATGGATTATCAAGAGTTTCCTTGCCAATTAAGCAAACTGCAACCCGTTCTAGCTATGCCAGATGCTGATGATTCTAATTATATTATGTTTACTTCTGGCTCAACCGGTGAACCTAAAGCAATTTTAGGCAGTCACGGCAGCTTACGTCATTTCATTGATTGGGAAAAACGGGAATTTGGCATTAATGAAAGTTGGCGCTGTTTACAAATTGCTCAAATTAATTTTGATGCTTATTTGAGGGAAACCTGTGTGACTTTATGCTCAGGGGGAACTCTGTATATTCCAGAGAGTACAGAGCGAGAAGACTTAGAGCTTTTATTACTGCGAATAGGAGAATGGAAAATTAACTTACTACACACTGTCCCCTCGGTAATGCGTCTATTTTTAAAGATGGGGCGTGGTTTAATTAATGCTCATAATCTCCTGAAAAATTTGCGAATTTTTGTCTTAGGAGGAGAGCCTTTATTTGTGAAAGAACTGGCTGAATGGCATCAAATTTTTGGCTCTCAGACAGAATTTGTCAATATTTATGGAGCGAGTGAAACTACATTTGTTAAGCATTTTTATCGAATTCCTAACCCTAATAATATTCCCTATGAACGGGTTCCGGGTGGTCAAACTTTGCCAGATGCCGCTTATGCAGTGGTTGATGGAAATCGCACCAGGGCAATAGGAGAAGTAGGAGAAGTGTTCGTTAAATCCCCCTATTTAACAAAAGGTTATTATCAAGATGAAAGCTTAACTCATTCAGTTTTTGTGCCTAATCCTTTGAATGGGGGGAGGGATATAGTTTATCGTACTGGAGACTTAGGCAGACTGCTTCCTGATCTAACTTTAGAAGTAATAGGACGCAGTGACAACCAAATTAAATTAAATGGGGTACGGATTGAATTAGGAGAGATTGAAGATGTCCTCAGTGGGATTGAGGGAGTAGAAAAAGCCTTAGTTATAGCTAATAAAAAGGAGGAATTAGTAACCGTAATTGCTTATTATCAAGCAGAGGATACAGTTCATCAGGAATATATTCGAGGTAAATTAAAGCAACTCTTACCGATTTATATGCAGCCTAGCTTTTTAATGCGGTTAGAAGCTTTTCCCTTGTTACCCAATGGAAAAATTCATCGTCTAGCTTTGCCAAAACCCGAAGAAAATATTACTGACTCAACTAACCAAGTCCCAGATTTTAATCCACAAGAAGCTTTATTAGCTTCCCTTTGGGGTGAGTTATTAGAAGCAGAAGTGAGTAACAGTAATCAGTCATTTTTTGAACTAGGAGGAAACAGTCTAAAGGCGATGCGCTTAGTGTCACAAATCCGTAATCAATTTGGGGTTTCCCTCCGATTACGGGAAATTTTTACCCATAATACTTTAAAAGAACAAGCTGTATTAATTCAATCCCGACAAAAACGATGATCAACTTACCACAATCTGACTCAATTAACCCACTGGAAAAACAAAAATATTACGAAGTCTCTCACGGTCAAAGAAGGCTTTGGATTTTGCAGCATATCAGCGAATCTTCTAGTGCTTATAATATTAGGCTTGCCATGAGAATTAATGGCAAATTAGATGTTTCTATATTAACAGCAGCTTTTCAAGAACTGGTGAACCGTCATGAAATTCTCAGAACCACTTTTACCAGTGTTGGGGGCAATATTAAGCAAGTTATTCATGAGCAAATCCCCACAGAACAGTTAATCATTTTTAAAGATTTAAGAGGAGAAAAAGAGGCTGAACTTTTAGCAGATGATTTGATTCAAGATTCGGCAAATTTACCTTTTAGTCTAGAAAAGTTGCCCCTTATTCGAGTCTTATTGGTGCAGATTAAGTCAGAAGAATTTATCTTTGGTTTGACTGTCCATCATATTATTGGAGATGCACAATCACTTGATATTATCTTTCAAGAGTTCTTGACATTATACTCTGCTTATAGTCAACAAAAAAAAGCTGAATTACCCCCTCTTACCCTACAGTATAAAGATTATGCGGCATGGCAAAATCAGTGGTTAGAAAGTGAAGAAGTTAGAGAACAACATGAGTATTGGTGTGAGGTTTTTTCCGAACATCCCCCTATCTTAAACTTACCGATAGACTTCCCTCGACCTCAAGTAAAATCTTCTCAAGCGGCTTCCTACACTTATGAATTTAGTGAGAGTCTTAGCCAACAATTACAAACCTTTGCAACTCAAAATAATACGACTCTATTTATTACCCTACTGACTTTCTTTAAAATATTACTCTACCGCCACACCGGTCAACGGGATTTAGTAGTTGGTATCCCTATTTCAGCACGAAATCATCCTGATTTAGAAAACCAGATCGGGTTTTATGTTAACACCTTGGCTTTGAGATCTTTATTACCAGAGGGAGTAACTTTTAAGCAAGTCTTAGGGGAAGTAACTAACACCTGTCTTGATGCTTATGAATATCGTGATTATCCTTTTGATAAATTAGTATCTGCTCTCAATTTAGAACGAGATCTGTCCCGAAATCCCTTATTTGATGTCATGTTTTCTCTACTGGGTAAAGAAAGCAAAACTGTCTTAAAAATTCCAGGTTTGGAACATCAACCCTATCCCCTAAAACCACGCATGGCTCAATTTGATATGACTTGGAGCTTCTTTGAAGATAGTCATAATCTTATATTAGCTATTGAATATGAGCCAGATTTATTTTTGCCTGAAACTATCGCCAGAATGAGCGGTCACTTTTTACAAATTATTGAAAGTGTAATTCAGAATCCAGATTGTCAATTATCTGAGATTAATTTATTAACCCCTGAAGAACGGCATCAATTACTAATAGAGTGGAATCAAACCGAAGTCGCTTATTCTCAAAAGTGTCTGCACCAGTTAGTTGAAGAAAAAGTTAGAGATAATCCCGAGGCAATAGCTCTTATTTTTGATGGCGAAAAATTGACCTATCGAGAGTTAAATAATCGAGCTAATCAAGTCGGTCACTATTTACAAGAAAAAGGCGTAACCTCAGAAGTTTTAGTGGGGATTTTTATTGAGCGTTCTTTTGAGATGATTATCGGAATATTGGGAATTATTAAAGCCGGGGGAGCTTATGTTCCTTTGGATCCTAATTATCCCCCTGAGCGCTTGGATTATATGATATCTGATTCAGCTATCTCTCTGTTGTTAACTCAGCAATCTTTAGTCCAATCTCTACCAGAAAATTGCCCCAAAATACTGTGTTTAGATACAGATTGGTCAAGGATAGCTAATTATAGTCAAGAGAATTTGACCTCTCCAGTTACCCCGGAAAATTTAGCTTATGTTATTTACACTTCGGGTTCAACGGGAAAACCTAAAGGTGTGATGAATATTCATCAAGGAATTTCTAATACGCTGAAATACACTATTGATTATTATAATCTTACCTCTGAAGATTGCATTCTCCAAATTACTCCCTTTAGTTTTGATGTTTCAGTTTGGGAAGTTTTCTCATCTTTAACATCTGGTGCTACCCTAGTCGTGACGAAACCTGACGGGTATAAAGATATAGATTATTTAATAGATTTAATTGTGCAAGAACAAGTAACTTATTTCACTTGTGTTCCCTCAATATTGCGAGTTTTTCTGCAACATCCCAAGAGCAAAGATTGCCACTGTTTAAAACGAGTAATTGTCGGGGGAGAAGCCTTATCTTATGAACTCAATCAACGATTTTTTCAGCAGTTAAACTGTGAATTATATAACTTTTATGGACCGACAGAAGCAGCCGTTTATACCACTGGCTGGTGCTGTCAGCCAAATTCCCAAATTTCTATTGGATGTCCCCTTGCTAATGTTCAAGTTTATATCCTCGACAGCTATCTTCAACCGGTTCCTATTGGTGTTGCTGGAGAATTACATATTGGTGGAATGGGTTTAGCGCGTGGATACCTCAACCAACCTGAATTAACGGCTGAAAAATTTATTCCTCATCCTTTTGCTCAGGGGAAATTATATAAAACGGGGGATTTAGCTCGCTATCTTCCCGATGGCAATATTGAATATTTAGGGCGAATTGATAATCAAGTCAAGCTGAGAGGTTTCCGTATTGAATTAGGAGAAATTCAGACAGTTTTAGAAACTCATCCCAACGTCGAACAAGCTGTTGTGATTATGCGGGAAGACACATTACATAATCAACGGTTAGTTGCTTATGTAATGAGAAAAGATACTTTATTAGCTTCTCAGGAGCTGCACCGTTTCTTACAACAGAAATTACCCGTTTATATGATCCCTTCTGCTTTTGTCCTGTTGTCGGATTTTCCCTTAAATCCTAACGGAAAAATAGACGTTCATAAATTGCCTATACCGGATGAGACTTCTCTAGTTGAATCACCCTATTTAGCACCCCGCAATTCAACGGAAACTATCTTAGTAAGTCTTTGGCAACAACTTCTACAAGCTGGCAAGATAGGGGTTAATGATAACTTCTTTGAGTTGGGGGGTCATTCATTACAAGCGATGAATCTTATGGCTTTAATTTATGAGAAAATGGCCATAGAAATTCCTTTATCAATGATTTATGAAAAGCCAACAGTCGCCGAATTAAGCGATTATATTATTTATGCTCAAGAGATGAATATTCAACCGAAAGAACGTCCTTATGTGGTGTTTAATAAGGAGCAAAAAAAAGCCGTCTTTTTATTTCCTCCCGCTCTTGGTTTCGCTGCTGCTTATGCCAATTTAGCAGAGTATATAACGGATTATGCTCTCTATACTTTCCGGTATATTAGCGATGAATTAATGTTAGAAAAATACGCTGAATTAATTGAGGATTTGGCTCAGAATCAAGATATAAAATTAATGGGACATTCCGCCGGCGGATTTTTAGCGATGTTAATGGCTCAACAATTAGAAAGTCGAGGGAGAGTTGTTTCTGATGTCATTTTACTGGATACTTACAGAGGAGGACGTGAGGCTAAAAAAGCTGATATGTCAGAGATTCAAGAAGGGGTTGATGCTTTCTTGTTAAATCCCAAACGTCAGCAATTAAGAGGTTACTTTTTAGAGAATCAAAAACTCCGCAATCGCACTTATAATCAAGTGTGGGAATACTTTAATTTTCTTTGGAATTCTGACTTAAAAAATGTACAAATTCAAGGGACTATTCATTTGATTCGTGCTGAGGGAAACTATGAAGCTCAAGATGATTGGATACAAGCAACAAAAGGAGAAAGAATCAATCATTATGCCACTGGTATTCATCGTGAAATGATTGATCCTCCTTATCTTCCCAAAAACGCTCTGATTATTAATAGTATTCTCAACCCAAAACAGTCGTAACCGTTTTCTAGTTATTATCACAGTCCGAGTTGCTGACTGCTGACTGCTTAAAGACTCCTGACTCCTGCAATTTTTGTTAATTAGGGTTTGCTGAATAAAGCTAAAAACCTTACAGGAAAAGGCTTTTAGCTAGATTGAGAGTCGCTCAGGTGCCCCTGAATCTGCTAAAATTACTCAAAACCCTTGCATCTTCTCTCCTTAGTACCAATGTATC
>NZ_JADBTZ010000400.1:0-3486 GCF_020245885.1 Microcystis sp. M165S2
CCCCAACCCCCAACCCCCAACCCCCACCGAAAAACTTTTTGCCGCAAACCCTAATTAGGGCAGCCATTCCAGTAAAATTCCTAGGGAGCTATCTTTACGAGCGCGGGAATTTTGGGCTTGAATATCGGCAGCTAAACGTAAATTAGAGGTAATCGCATAACCAACCGAAAGAGTAGTCAATCCCACCTCGTTAGCACCCCCTGGGGAGATAAAACTCTGACTGACGGTGATATCTGCTGCCCCCGTGCGAGAAAGGGCTAATTTGAGCTTTAATCCTAAGTTAAGCCCATCGGTGCTGTAATTTCCTGTCTGAATGTAACGATAGCCCACCATGGGAGCCAGATTGACATAATCACCCAAAGGGAGGAGATAGTATTGTAAATTTGCTCCTATTGCCGTCCTATTGCCGTTAAAAGCCGTCTGATAATCGCCGCTTAGGGTTAAACTGGTTTGACCGAAAAACACATCTTCTACCCCCAAAATCACGCCACTGGAATTATCGCTAGAAGGAAACTGGGCATACCCTAAACGGATACGAGTGCGAAAACTAGGATCATTGCGAATATCTTCGGCGATATCGGGTATTTTTTCTAACCAACGCTCTAAAACGGGGCTTTCTTGCCGAATTTTCGGGTCTAAGTCTAACTCCGTTTCTGCCCACACCGGACCAATCGCCCCCCATAATAAAGCAAGAGCGATCGCATTTACAGAACAGCAAGAGAGCTTAAACATGATCTGCATTATAGCCAAGGAGGCAGGGGACAGGAGGCAGGAGGCAAGAGAAAGAATCTGGCAATAAAGCTTTTAGCTTAACAAATTAGGTTTTAGATTCGGCCTTTGTTATCAGCTATCAGATGTGAGTCTTCAGTTCACTGATTACTGGTTACTGTTTACTTCCCACTTCCCACTCCGACACTCCCCCAAAGGTTACAATTAAAAAAGATAAGATTCCCCGTTATTCTTGAGAGGACGGGGGCAGTAGGAGTAGCAATAGTGGTTAGAATATTAAAACTTTCGCAATTAAGTAGCGCGGAACGGGCAAAACTTCAGAAAAGAGCCGAGTTAGATATTGATAACGCCCTAAAAGTCGCTCAAACGGTCATAGAAACCATCCGCGAACGGGGGGATGCCGGCGTTGTGGACTATGTGCGGCGTTTTGACTACGAAGGTGCGACGGTAGAAAATATCAAAGTCAGCGAGGCAGAATTTGAGCGGGCGTTTCATTTAATTGAACCGGAAGTAAAAACTGCCATTGAACAGGCTTTCCGGAATATTCAAGAGGTACATCGTCGCCAAATGCCGGAAGAAACACAACTGGCAGAAATTGAAACCGGTGTCTTTGCCGGCGAAAAAATCTCTCCTATCCCCAATGTGGGTTTATACGTTCCCCGGGGCCGCGGTGCTTTTCCCTCGATGATGTTAATGTTAACCATCCCGGCAATGGTGGCAGGAGTGGAAAGAGTTGTCGTTTGCACTCCCCCCGATAAACAGGGCAACGTGGAACCCGTTTCTCTGGTGGCGGCGCAGATGGCTGGAGTCAGAGAAATTTATAAATTAGGGGGCGTACAAGCGATCGCCGCTTTAGCTTTGGGAACAAAAAATATCAAAAGGGTTGACAAAATTACAGGTCCGTGCAGCGTCTATGGGGCGGCGGCCAAACGGTTACTGTTCGGCACTGTGGATGTGGGTTTGCCGGCAGGTCCGAGTGAGTCGATAGTTTTGGCCGATGAGTCCACCGATGCCCGTTTAGCGGCCTTGGATTTATTAATTGAAGCGGAACACGGGGCGGATTCGGCGGCTTTATTAGTCACCCACTGTGAAGATGTGGCGATCGCCGCTAGTGAATATGCTCAGGAATACCTGCAAAAACTCCCGGATTGGCGACGGGAATTCTGTGAGGCGGGTTTAGCCGCCTATGGGGGCATAATTTTAACCGATAGTTTGCAGCAATCCCTCGATTTTGTCAATGAGTACGCCCCGGAACATCTAGAGGTTTTAGTTAGTAATCCTTTTGCCATTCTGGGCAAGATTAAAAATGCTGGCGAAATTCTCCTGGGAAATCATACTCCTTCCTCTATGGCTACCTACGCCATCGGAGTCAATGCTGTGCTGCCCACAGGAAGTTTTGCCCGTTCCTATTCGGCGGTTTCGGTTTATGATTTTCTGAAGCGCTCTACTTTGGCTTATGTCACCCCTGAAGGCTTTGAAAAGTTAAAAGAAACCACGAAAACTTTAGCCGAGTACGAAGGTTTTCCCGCCCATAAATTAGCAATTCAACACAGGGAAATTTTACTCTAAATACAGGGAATAGGAAACAGGGAACAACTTAGATATTTAGGCCAGCTTATTTTTTAGATTCAGTACAGCTTGAGTAAATTCCATGATGCAACTCGAAGACTATTTTAACTTTCTCACCCCTAATGATATTCGCTTAAAAGGGACAAGAATTGGCATTGAAACCATTCTCTATGACTATATTTATCATGCCAAAACACCTGAAGAAATTGCTAAAACTTACTCATCTTTGAGCCTAGAACAAGTTTATACAACAATTCTGTACTATTTGCATGAGCAAGAAGAAATAACCAATTATTTAACCGAATTGTCTAAGGTGTAATCAGTAAGACTGAGGGAAAGTAAGTTCGGTAGCGGTTGACATCTCTCGTTAGTAGGGGCATGGTAGTGACAGCAGCGTGAGCGCCGATGTAGAAATCTGGTAAGGGAGAACGTCGCTCACCTCCACGACGACGATATTCCAAAAAGCTTTGTCCTGCTAAAAAAGCTGCAGCATAGGGTAAAGAATCTCGGCGAAAGAAGTCTTCTGGTAGGGCTGCTTCTACCTCCTCGGGTTGATTAAACCCGATTGATATTTCTGCGTAAATAATTGGGTTAATCACTAAATTTCCTTGCTCCGCGTAGTTTGTGAGCATTTGAGCCGACCACTCAAACCATTGCGGGTCTTCGGTTACAACATCAAGAATGACGTTGCTATCTACCAGAATGTCGGTCATGAGTCACGGGTCGCTTGCATGATGTCGTTGGTTGTTAGACGGCTAGTTGCTTTGCCACGGATAGCGGCAATCAGTTGCTTTCCCCGGCTTAGGGTTCTAGGCTTGCGAATTTGCAAGATATCCCCAATCACTTCAAGCTGGATTTCTGTACCGGGTAACAACCCAAGCTTTTCTTGAATATCAGGGGGAATAGTGATTTGTCCGTTAGGGCTAATTTTCATCGAAAATTTGGGTCTGAAACCCCGTCGTTCTAGGTTGGCTTTACTGTTAAATATTAGCGCATTTACAAAATATATGCTAGAATGTGAGACGTAGAGAATCAGGCAAGCATTTTTTGACATCCTCACCGCCGTAAACGGACGGTGATTCCCAAACCTCACGATTTAGGTTTCTGCTTCTTTCCCTTGCGGGGTTTCGCACCGGCCTTAACAGATTTACTCTGTTCTGGTCTTATGGTCGCTCTACAGACTGACAC
>NZ_JADBTZ010000401.1:0-11543 GCF_020245885.1 Microcystis sp. M165S2
GGCCGAATTTGAAGTCTTTTCTGAACGAAACCCCTTACTATCTGTTGTCAAGGTTCAGTTTTTAGCTTGGTTATCGCTTTTTCCATTGTAGCTTAAAGCCGTCCTAAAAGGACGGGGTTTTAACCCAAATTTTCGATAAACGACCACTGAAAAAGCCAATTAGGGAAGCAATCGTATGTAAAATGATCACTGCGATGCCAGCTTGAGCAATGAATAGGGGCAAACGTTCCGATTCTCGGATTATTAATAAGCAGATAATAACTGCTAGAAAAATCACGGCTAAACGATTAGTTATCGGTTCCAGACTTTTGGCCAGTAAAGGGAAGTAATGGCGGATAGTCATACCGATAACCAGGGGTAAAACTATAATCAAAAATATCTGCGCCATAGTAGAACCAATGGGTAAGGAGATGGCGGCACTTTCACCCATAAAATGCTGTAAGCTCAAACTAGCTAAAAAAGGAATGGTGAAAATGGTGATGATGCTGCTAAAAGCGGTTAAAGTAACAGAAAGGGCCACATCTCCCTTAGCTAAATAGGTTAAAACATTGGAGGAAGGACCGCTGGGGCAAATGGCGACAATCATTAAACCGACGGCAATTTCTGGACGGAGAGGTAAGATAGAAGCAACGATAAAACCGACGATCGGTAAGATAATAATTTGATTGACTAAACCGATCAGAACTGCTTTGGGATAACGGGTGATACGCTGAAAATCGGCGAGAATTAATCCCAATCCCATGCCTAACATTAAAACGCCTAGGGCAACGGGTAAGAGGATATTAGTAAAAAAGTTGGCTTGCATGGGATAAAAGCGGAGAAGATGCGCTTATTTTCCCATAAATTGACTAATTTATTCTTGTCCCTGGTTCCCGATTTTGCCGACTAAAAAACCCCGGTGTGCAAGAGAGGTTAAATTGTAGGAGAAATCCAACCTTGGGGATTTTAGTCCAGTTTCCCTCTCTCGCTCTGGAGTGAGAGAATAGTCATACCCAGTTTTTTTGTCCCGATCGAGAGTATTTTCTGAGATAGATCATTGCCGATCTGGGGATAAAAAACGGTAATTTCGCCCGATATAACCTTTTATTTGCGCCTATGACTGTCAAAATCGCTCTTAACCCCAATCAGATTCAAAATCTCGATCTATCATCTTTAGAGACTATTATTCAAGATTATCAGTCCCAATCAGCGATCGCCGAACTGGAACAAACTCTACAATTAGAGATAGATTATCCTCGCGCGGAGGGTGATATGCGGGAATTATCGGAGATAGCGGAAGTCAGACTGTGGTTTCTACGTTTAGATGCGGTTTATCCCTGGTTAATCTTTATTCTTGACCCAAAACATGGAGAAATCGCCCGTTATGCTGCTATGTTGGTCCCCCATCAATTCCATCGCGGGGAAGGAATTCAATATAATCCCGAAGCTTTGGAGATTTTTGTGATGCAAAAACTCTTTATTTTGTCTGATTGGCTGAAAAGTCAGCAAATTCCTGCTTTATCTCGCTTAAAATTTTTCGCTCAACAGTTTGGTTACGACATCGACGAGGAATTTCTCTCTCGTCTCTAAAAGCCTCCTGCGCTGACTAGATAAGGTATTTTTAGTATATGGCAAGCTACTGTCTAGCCCAATTTAGCACCACCAATACCCCTATCAGAGAATCATGGATACAAAATCCTTTAAACGTACCCTACAGCAGTCGGATAACTATAACCGCAAGGGATTCGGTCATAAAGAGGAAGTAATGGATGCGATGACCAATGAGTATCAAAGCGACCTGATCCAAGAAATTCGGGAAAATAATTATCGTTTACAACGGGGTGACGTGACGATCTATCTCGCTCAAGCTTTTGGGTTTTGTTGGGGGGTAGAACGCGCTGTTGCCATGGCCTACGAAACTCGTCAACATTTTCCCCTGGAACGTATCTGGATTACTAACGAAATTATTCACAATCCCTCGGTTAATCAGCGTCTGCGCTCCATGGCCGTGGGTTTTATTCCGGTCGAAAATGGCCAAAAAGACTTTAGTGTGGTGGAATCGGGGGATGTGGTGATTTTACCTGCTTTTGGGGCCAGTGTCTCGGAAATGCAAATACTTAACGATAAGGGTTGCATGATTGTGGATACCACTTGTCCCTGGGTTTCTAAGGTGTGGAATTCCGTGGAAAAGCACAAAAAAAGCGACCACACTTCGATTATTCACGGTAAATATAATCACGAAGAAACGATCGCCACTAGCTCTTTTGCTGGCACTTATCTGATCGTTTTAAATTTGGCTCAAGCTAATTATGTCGCTAATTATATTCTCCACGGTGGCGATAAAAATGAGTTCTTAGAGAAGTTTAAAAATGCACATTCCCAGGGTTTCGATCCCGATCGCGATCTAGATTATATCGGTATTGCCAATCAAACCACGATGCTGAAAAGTGAAACGGAGGAAATTGGCAAACTCTTCGAGCATACTATGTTGAGAAAGTACGGACCGATCGATTTTAAAGATCATTTCATGAGTTTTAATACTATCTGTGATGCCACTCAAGAGCGTCAAGATGCCATGTTTGAACTGGTGAAAGAACCGCTTTCTTTAATGGTGGTAATTGGGGGTTATAATTCCTCTAATACCACTCACCTACAGGAAATAGCGATCGAGCGTGCCATTCCCTCCTATCATATCGATAGTGCCGAGCGTATTCTCCCCGGTAATCGCATCGAACATAAACCTTTAGGGGACGATTTAATCATCACCGATAACTGGTTAAATGAGGGAAAAATTGCCGTCGGAGTGACTTCTGGTGCTTCCACTCCCGATAAGGTGGTAGAAGAGGTGATCGAGAAAATTTTTGCGTTCAAATCTTCTTTAGTCCCGGGTTAATTAGCCTAGGTGTGTTAGCCTTTAGCAATGGCTGCATCTCAGATCACAAATAGGAGATGCAGCCGATATTTTTATCAGTGGGATTGCTCAGAAACTAACTACCGCAATCTTGACATTGACGTTAGAACCGTTGGATTCTTCTCGTTGGGTCTATCTCACATTTGCAGAAATACCGACAATCAGCAATTATCAGTGACTTTTAAATTATTACAGATATATCAGCAGCTGTCTGTAAGCATCCCACCGAAAAACTAATGCGCTCCGGGGTTTGGGGAGTAGAACCCCCCAAAAGCTTGGATTGAGTGATAAAATCGAAAGTAAGGCCCGACTTTAGCAGAGAGTTTCCCCCTAAAAATCCCAACTTAGTAGATTTACAAAAATGAGATGCGGCCTTCTCGTTTCTGTCTGGAAGGAAGAGCCAATATTTTCCTAAAAACGGCGGGTTTTATCGATTCCGTAGATAATTCCCGTCACCACGGAAGAGAGAATTAATAACAAAATTAATCCTCCGGGTAAAAAAGATAATATTCCCATGCCGCGCAATATATAAACTAACACGGTCACTAATAGGAAACCGAAAAAAAGAGACTTTAAATAACTAGAATTTGAGCGCATTTACTTAGATTAACACTTACTCTTGAGTTAAGTTTAACTTTTCGGCAATCATTGCCAGAATTTTTTCTTCCCTTTTTCCGTTACTGATAGATTCCAGTAACCGGCAATTGAGGATAATTTTTTCCCCGTTGGATAAGGTTAAAATAATCCGTCGGTAATTAGACCCCAAAAAGCCTTTGTACTCTTCTACTTTTGCCTCAACAATTCTCTCTAAAAGATAATCACTTTCACTTCTAAAAATTAAATGTTGTCGCTTGCGGGTTAGGGTAGAGGTTCCCTGATTAAAGACATAACTCTCCCAATAGCTGACATCATAAAGTAACAATAGACCAGACAATAAGCATAACATACCCCAGAGATAATAGGGATAATTATGGTGGTGTTCTAGCAGTGCTGACAAGGTATCTAGGGGACTTTTGGCAATAATTTCCTGAGCTTGATATCTATTCACAAAACTATCAAATCGAGTTTTAAAATCACTAGCTGACTGCACATCCCGAAAATTCTCGATGTAGAGATAGTTATTTCTTCCGACCAATAAAACCGTGTTATTAACAGTTTTTTTCTGCTCAACACTGATAAAAACTTCTTGATAGACAGCCGTAGCTTTAATGTGAGTCAAAGAAAAATTTTCCCGACTAGAAACAGGAAAATTATACTCTTGGACATATTGACAATCTATCCTTTTTGTGCTTAACCTAATGCAGTTGAGATAAGCGCGCTGGAAAGAAACCACATAGGCTAAAAAGAGCAAGGGAACCCCAGCCAGAAAAAAACCCAGAAAAGGACGATATTTAGGAGCCTTATTTTCTAATAAGAGTGTAGTCAGCGTTTTTTGCTTAACTCGCATAGGAAACCCTACAGGTACTTTGTTCTAATTGTACTACAGCCTTTCGGCGTCCTTCTCAGGATCTATTTATTTAATCTGCTGACCGGGAAAATTGTAATGATTATTCACGAAAATCTTACATCAGTCTCTAGACTGCCTCTATCTTGACCTTTTTTGTCTGGGTTTGGCACGGTAAAACCCTGTTTATCGAGTTTTTGTAAAGCTTTGGCGATTTTTTGTTTATTGTTTGTATTTAAAGTAAATGTATGAACAAAGCTGTTTTTATAAGTTTTTATGACTTTAAAGAACTTTATAAGCTCTAAAAGATTATTTATCTAATTTTTAAGCTTTCAATCTCACTCTAGCTATAGCAGATAAAAATTGAGCCTCTTTCCAAGGGGTGGGGAGATGGTCAATAATGGCGATCAAAGCACTGATAAACAAACTCACCATTCAAGCGCACATTTAGGAGAACTTCCATGCCTTTAACACTTGCAGTCTACGGAAAAGGTGGCATCGGTAAATCGACAACAAGCTGTAATATTTCGGCCGCTTTAGCCAAAAGAGGCAAAAAAGTCCTGCAAATAGGCTGTGACCCCAAGCATGATAGCACCTTCACCCTGACAGGCTTTCTTATTCCCACAATCATCGATACCCTGCAAGAAAAAGATTTTCACTACGAAGACATCTGGCCCGAAGACGTTATCTATGACGGCTACGGTGGTGTCAAATGTGTGGAAGCGGGTGGCCCTCCGGCCGGTGCTGGTTGTGGTGGTTACGTCGTCGGGGAAACGGTGAAATTATTAAAAGAATTGAACGCTTTTGATGAATTTGACGTGATTTTGTTCGATGTTTTGGGGGATGTGGTCTGTGGGGGATTTGCCGCACCCTTAAATTACGCCGATTACTGCATAATTGTCACAGATAACGGCTTTGATGCTCTTTTTGCCGCCAATCGCATCGCCGCTTCCGTCCGTGAAAAAGCGCGCACCCATCCCCTGCGACTAGCCGGATTAATTGGTAATCGCACCTCAAAACGCGATTTAATTAATAAATACGTGGATCATGTTCCCATGCCAGTGTTAGAAGTTTTACCCTTAATTGAAGATATTCGCGTCTCCAGAGTTAAAGGTCAAACTCTCTTTGAAATGGCCGACAAGGATCCGATGTTAAGTTATGTTTGTGACTATTATCTCAACATTGCCGATCAGATTTTAGCCAAACCAGAAGGAGTTATTCCCAAAGAATCTGCCGACCGGGAATTATTCACTTTATTATCGGATTTCTATCTTAATGCTGATAAACCCAAAGTTAACGCCGAGGAAGAATTAGACCTAATGATGGTTTAGATTATTTTGTAGGGTGGGTTAGCGATAGCGTAACCCACCAAAACCCACCAATAACCACCAATAAACTCTTTTTCTGGGTGGGTTACGGCGAATAATTAACTTATTAGTTAATAGCCTAACTTATCGTCGCCTAACCCACCCTACCCACTGGCCCACCACCCAACTCGATGCAGCTTTAGAACTTAAGTTATCAGTATGTATGTATTTCTTTTGTCAGCTTAATTCCGATGGGGACAAACTGGTAGAAGTCTGAGGATTGAATTTTGATCCGTCAGAAGAAGAAACTAGAAACTTTTAATCCATCACAAGATAGTGAACTACAAAAGATTAGAGAACAGATAAAACGAGAAAACCTCAATAAACTAAGTTAAAGGAGACCCAAAAAACATGACCGCCATTCAAGAACCGAGCGCTTTACAATTTGATTGTGAAACCGGCAACTATCACACCTTTTGTCCGATTAGCTGTGTTGCTTGGTTATACCAAAAAATCGAAGATAGTTTCTTCCTTGTTATCGGCACAAAAACCTGTGGTTACTTCCTGCAAAATGCTATGGGTGTGATGATTTTTGCCGAACCACGTTATGCGATGGCCGAATTAGAAGAAGGGGATATTTCCGCTCAACTAAAAGACTACGAAGAACTAAAACGCCTCTGCTTACAAATTAAACGAGATAGAAACCCTAGCGTTATCGTTTTTATCGGTACTTGTACCACCGAAATAATCAAAATGGACTTGGAAGGATTAGCACCAAAACTAGAGTCAGAAATCGGTATTCCTATCGTGACAGCGCGCGCTAATGGTTTAGATTATGCCTTTACTCAAGGGGAAGATACCGTCCTCGCTTCTATGGTGCATAAATGTCCCGAAAAAGTTAAGAATGAAAACGACAAAGAAGAACGGAATGCTATCCAGAAACTCTTAACTTTTGGACGTAAAAAAGAAGAAATTAAACAGGAAGAATCGGAATATAAAGACCATCCTCCTTTAGTTTTATTTGGTTCCGTTCCTGACCCGATTGTGACTAATTTAACCCTAGAATTAAAAAAACAAGGAGTTAAAATTGATGGTTGGTTGCCGGCCAAACGCTTTACTGAATTACCGGTAATTGAAGAAGGTTATTATGTCGCTGGTGTCAATCCTTTTCTATCACGAACTGCCACCACTTTAATGCGTCGTCGTAAGTGTAAATTAATTGGCGCACCCTTTCCCATCGGTCCGGATGGAACCCGCGCTTGGATAGAAAAAATCTGTTCGGTTTTGGGAGTAGAACCGCAGGGATTAGAGGAAAGAGAGGCAAAAATTTGGGAAAGTTTAGAGGATTATCTGCAACTTGTGCGCGGTAAATCGGTCTTCTTTATGGGGGATAATTTACTAGAAATTTCCTTGGCACGTTTCCTAATTCGTTGCGGGATGACTTGTGATGAAATCGGTATTCCTTACATGGATAAACGCTACCAAGCGGCCGAATTGGCATTACTAGAGAAAACCTGTAATGATATGGGTGTTACCATCCCGAAAATTATCGAAAAACCTGATAACTACAATCAGATTCAGCGCATTTACGAGTTAAAACCCGATTTAGTGATTACAGGAATGGCCCATGCAAATCCCTTAGAAGCGCGGGGAATTAACACTAAATGGTCGGTAGAATTTACTTTTGCTCAAATTCATGGTTTCACCAATGCGCGAGATATTTTAGAGTTAGCTACTCGTCCCCTGCGTCGCAACAATAACCTCAAGGAATTGGGTTGGGATAAGTTAGTTAAAGAGTCAGCAAAAGTGTAAATTTGTTGTCAGAAGTGTACAATCCTCAGGTAAGGAATTGATTTTCCTTACCTTTTTTCAGTATTTAGTTAACTTCAATGTCCAATAACTTATCTCACCAAAAACCCTATCATCTCAACTTTAGCAGTGAGGATTTAGGCACGGCAAAACCGACTATCACCCTATTATCGGGGGAACCAGAACGCTCGCGCTATATTGCTGAAACTTATTTACAAAATGCAAGTTTACTATCGGATTATCGCGGATTAAATAGTTATCTTGGCTATCTAGATAATTCTACCCCAATTCTTCTGGCTACCAGTGGCATGGGTGCGCCATCTTTGAGTATTGTGGTTAATGAATTAATACAGGTGGGAATTAAAACTATTATTCGTATTGGTACTTGTGGTGCAATTCAAAATAGAATAAAAATTGGTGATATTATTATCTCCCAAGCGGCTTTATGTAGGCAAGGTGCTGCTAATGATATTGCTCCTCTGGAATATCCCGCAGTGGCGGATCCTTTTTTGACAGTTGACCTAGTTAAATCGGCTCAATTTTTGGGAGTAAATTATCATGTAGGTATTACCGCTTCTGTGGATAGTTTTTATGAAGGACAGGAAAGAATCCTGTCTTCCGCTAACCCTTATCTTCAGCATCATTTAGAGGGAATTACGGAAGAATATCGACGTTTAAATATTCTCAATTATGAAATGGAAGCGGGAACTTTATTTAAAATGGCGGGGGTTTATGGATTTACTGCCGCTTGTATTTGTGGTGTGATTGCCGAAAGAAGTAAAGAGGAAGGGATTAGTTTAGAAAGCAAACAACAGGCCATCGAAAAAGCGATTCAGGTAGCAATATTGACTGTTAGCAACCTCTCCCCATCCTCAATTAATTAATGTTGAGAAATCATTTTCATTAAGACTTCCTCTTTTTCCTGACTTTGGGGATAACAGGAGATAAGTTGAGCGCATAATTCCTAGTACAAAATAATTGACCGCCTTGTCTAAGTATGGTACATTAATTTGCTCAAAAAAGTGTATTTTGTTGCGAATATGTAATGATTTTTGACAAAAGTAAATTCTCACCCCAAAAAAATTCGCTTTTTCCTAGTCTTCTAAGCTAATCTTGACCGGATTAACTTCCCATCGGTAAAGTCAAAACCGTTAGCGACGAGACGATTATAAAGTCGCGGACAAGCTAAAGCGAGGGATTTTCCTCACGGCATTTGGTGGGATTAAGTAAGTAGTTATAATTAAATTGAAGATAGATTTTGCCTCTGATCCCCCCTTAATCCCCCCTTGATAAGGGGGGTGTCTGATAATTTTTAACGCCTACCTACTTAGGAGCTAATAAGGTGAGATAATAGAAAAAAATTAGTTTTAGCTTTAAGGATGGTATTATGTCAGACACAACGCAGTTAACACCGGAAAAAATTGCTCAGTACCGTATTGAATTTGCGGACAATGAGAACGCTTTAATTGCACTTGATTTTATTGAGGAATGGGAGGGAGATTTAGCAGATGCTGCTGAATCTATTGCCACTCGTAACGGGATTGAAGGGGTAGAAGATAATGCTGATTTTCGTTGGTTTGCTATTGTTCTTAATAAATGTCGTGATTCTATCTGTCAACCGAAGTATGAAACTTTGCGAGAAAAATATTTACCCGCACTTATTCCCCCTGTAACAGATATTATCGCAGGATGTTTTATGTGTCCGCCTGGAGTAGCAGAAATTTTATCAACTATCGTTGCTGTTTATATTCAAGAGCAAGGACTGGATAAATTTTGTCAAAATTGTTCCGATTCTTAAACTCAGAGCTTATCCCTGATATTAAAAACCCGATTTTTTCTGCCTCTAAAAATCGGGTTTTTTGGACTTTTGGATAATGGTGCAAGACCTGAGTTAAACTCCTGTTGCGATAAATGCTGTCCAATAATAGGGATTGGCAAAGGGATAGGGTTCGCGTTTCACTGCCGCTTCTAATAAGTCTTGGAATTTTCTTCTATCCCGTTTACTTTCAAATACTCGATCGAGTAATTGCTGGAATTTTTGGCTATTTTTAATTCTGGTTAATTTTTTACTGTTTAATGTTCTTAACCAGGTTTGAGTATGATTTAAAACAATAGCAATACTTCCTTCATCTCGGATAGAAATCCGTTTAAGATCGTCATAAAATTTAGCCATAAATAAGGTTGTTGCTAGGGGATCTACTGTCCAAAGGGTGCTAACGACACTAGAACTTCCTGCAAATAGAAAACCACTGGGTAAACCCACATATTCATCACTAATACTATCGGCTTTACTTTCTATTATACCACTTTCATCAAAACAAAGTGTGACTAAACGGCATTCTCTTAAATCAAATTTCTCAAGTACTTCCGCTAAAGTTAGGTTAGCTGATTTTCCTAAGTTACCTTCTGGATCTGCTAACATTAAAGCTGAGTCTCTAGGGGATTTATTATCAAATTTTCCATGACAGGAAAAGTGAATACAATGGGACGCTTGTAATTCTTGACGACGGGTTTCTAGGATTTGTTTTGATGCTTCTGATTCACCAATAATAACAGTTTTTTCTGCATCAAATCCTTGACTAATTCTCTCGATTTCTAGATTTGCTCCTAAGAGGGGTTTTAGGTCTTTTCTGGTGGGGTTTTTAATGGCAAAAAGACGAGTAAAGTTTTCTCGCTGTGATAATTTTACCAGTTTTAAAAGTTGGCAACTGGGAATATATCCTACACCTTTAGAAAAGCGTTGATAGAGAAATTGTCCATCTTTTAGGGGTAAACAATGAAGGGGAATAATATGTAAAAACCAATGGGGAATTATAATTAAGCGTTTGCAGTCTTGGGGAATTAGTTCTAAAAGTTCATCAATGGGGAGAATTTCTGATAGTTGATTTAAACAAGAATTAAGATTATTAATCCACTCTGTTTTATTATTTTCATAAGCTTCACGATAATCTTTAATAAAATCAATCAATTTTCCTCGATCTTCTGCTGAAGATTGCCAAACCTTAACCCCTTTTACCTCGCTATTCCCCCCTTTTGAAGGGGGGTTAGGGGGGATCAAACCTTTCAAAGGGGGGTTAGGGGGGATCAAACCTTCATTAGTAACAATAAACGCCATAATTCTATCCCCTGAAATATACCATTCTAAAATAGCGGTTTGTGGATCAATTAAGGATTGAATCTCACTTAATTTAATGGTTTGAACTTTTTGAGCTAAGCTAAAAGTTGAATCTATGGGGGTGATTTCACGGTCAATGAATTGATTTAATTCTTGTTTTAATTGATTGAGGTGAGTATAGTCATTTAAGATGGGTTGTTTTTGTTGATCTAGGGTTAAAGTTACTCCCCGATTGCGGGTTTGTTCTTGGATGGCTAACTGTTGTTCTTCCCCAATAATGGCACGACGGAGGCGATCTAATTCAGTTTTAATAGTTTGAGAGACACCGTTAGGATATCTATCTCGGTCGGTAAGCAATTGGACTAGATAGCGGGTTTTGCTACGTTCAACGTATTCTAAAGTGCGATCTTTTTGATTGAGGTTGAGATAGGATTGAACTATGCCATGATAAACATCCATTGCATCGGAGAGGATTTCTTGTTGTCGTTGGGGGTTTAATGCTTCTAGTAGGGTGATTTCTGACGCTTCGATGGCTAAGTTGTAGCCTTTGATGGCGGTTTCCCAGTCTTCGATAAGGTTAGCAGTATTTCCTAAGTTTCGTCCTGTTCTTAAACAGTTTATAGGAAAAGCAGTGGGGGTATAAACTTCTAAAGATAGGATATAAGCCGCTATCGCTAACTCTAGATTATCTGCCCTTTCCCCTCTGATGCGATCTCTATAAGTAATCCCCAGATTATTTTGTGACCCTGCCCAATATTCAGGAAAGGCTTCACGGGTATATACTTCTAATGACAGGCTATAAGCAACAATAGCTAACTCTAGATTATCAGCCCTTTTCCCTCTGATGCGCTTATTATAAGCATTGCCCAGATTATTTTGTGTTCTTGCCCATTCATAAGGAAAGGCTTCACGGGTATATACTTCTAATGACAGGTTATAAGCAACAATAGCTAACTCTAAATTTTCTGCCCTTTCCCC